>JAEWQX010000116.1 GCA_023399035.1 Bacillota bacterium
GCATATGACCTTACTATGGTTGATGATCCATGGATGCCTGAATTCTGTGAAGCAAATGTATTAGAAGATTTGACTAAAATGGGATACAAGGAAGATGAGGATTTTGTAAAGGAATCTCTTGATGTAGGTAAAAATCCATATTCGACTGGTAATATATATGCACTTCCTTTTTCGGGGAATGTACAATTCCTATTCTACAATAAGGATGTACTGCAATCAAATAATTTAGAGGTTCCAACAACTTGGGAGGATGTTCTTAACATATCTAAAACAGTAAATGGAAAAGATGATAAAGTTGGATATGTTATCAGAGGACAGCAGGGAAATCCAATTGTTTCAGATTATTTGCCTATATTATGGGCTTATGGTGGAGATGTATTTGATAAGGAATGGAATGTTACTGTAGATTCAAAAGAAGGTAAAGAATCATTGCAGATGTATATAGACTTATTAAATAATGGTGCAGATTACGAAAAAAATGATATAGTTGCAGCAGTTTCATCAGGTAAGGGTGCTTTGAGCCTAGGCTGGCCATCATGGTATATATCAGGTGAAAACTCAACTGCTGAATATGCAGCAATACCTAATAAGATAAATGAATCATCAGAGGCTCACAGCACAGGTATGATAGGAAACTGGATGATGGGCGTTACAGCAAATTCAAAAAATAAGGAAATGGCATTAAAATTCCTTCAATATATAACAAGTAAGGAAGTACAAGCTGAAACAGCAGAAAAAGGCGGAGTTCCTACAAGAACAAGCGTACTTAGTGATAGCAGCCTTAACGAGAAATATCCGTACTTCAAGACTCTTTTAGAAGCAACTGAGAATTCAGTAATCCGTCCAAGAACATCACACTGGGCTGATATTGAAACAGCATATGGTACAGAATTATCTAATGCAATATCAGGAACAAAGACAATTGATCAGGCTTTGGCAGATGCAAAGACAGCAATAGAAGCTATTATGAAATAATTTTAGGAGTTTGAAATTTATGGGAAAAAGTAAGAAGGTTTTCGCTTGTAAGATGATGGCGCCATCTACCATTATATTAATTGCACTAAGTTTATTTCCACTTATGTTTGTCCTTTACTATAGTTTTACAGATTACTATTTTCTAGATAAGGGGCAGTGTAAATTTATCGGCATGGATAACTTTACTAAAATTATAGCTGATACCTATTTTAGGCAGGCAATTTATAATACAGTAAAGTTCACTATAATGGCAGTATTGATAGAAATAATATTAGGACTTGCCATGGCGCTTTTTATAAATAATATAAAAAGGGGAAAAAGGATAATAAGGACTTTAGTACTGCTTCCAACACTGTTGCCTCCAGTAACAGTAGCATTGATATGGCAGATAATGTTTTCAAATAATTATGGGATTATCAATGAGGTATTAAATAAAATCGGTATATCATCAGTAAACTTGCTTATGGATGTAAAGACAGCATTTTATGCAATACTTACAATTGATGTATGGCAGTATGCACCATTTGTTTTCTTACTGATTTATGCAGCGCTTCAGTCAGTTCCACAGGGTCAGTATGAAGCAGCAAAAATAGATGGAGCTAATACATGGCATAGATTTATATATATAACAGTTCCAAATATATCAAAGGTTATTGAAATGGTAGTATTGCTAAGAACAATCGACACATTTAGATTGTTCGATAAGATAAATATCTTACTAAAGGAGGTCCAGCTAATTCAACAGCAACAATTACTCAATATATATATCAATATGGAGTAAAAGGCTTGAAGGTTGGGTATGGTTCAGCAGCATCTCTGATAATGACACTAATTGTTCTGGTTTTGGCATTCTTCTATATTAGGCAGACATTTAAAAAAGATGAACCAGAAAAGGCACCAAAGCCATACAGAGTTAAACAGAGAAATAATACTGAAGTTTTAATAGATGCAGAGGCATAAAAAGATTTAGTAAATTTATATTATAGGAGTTAGAGAAAATGATGAAAAAGATTATGACTACTTTATTTGTAGGTTTATGTGTACTGTTATTTACGCCTGTTAATTCATATGCTGCTTCTAATAGTAATTGGATGAGTGAGATTGATGACAGCAAGTATTTATCTCAAATTTCAATTCCAGGTACTCATGATAGTGCAGCATTATATAGCAATTTTAAAATATTTTATAGTTTATAGCGGGTGGGTTTTATGATAGATGTAAATAAGATAAATGTAACAGCTCATGCTGGATGTATGAATACAGCAATGGATAGTATTGAATCTATAGAAGCAGGAATAAAATATGGTGCAGATATTATAGAAGTTGATGTAAATATTGATAAGGATAAAAATCTTGTTCTAAGCCATGATTTACCCCAGGACAGCAGAGAGTATATTCAGTTTTATATGGTATTGGAAATCATGGAGAAGCACAGGAATGTACTATTAAATATAGATGTTAAGAGTACTGCTGTTTTATCAAGGCTTAAGGATATGATTTCAAGGTATAAATTATCGGACAGTGTATTCTTAACTGGATTGACATTTAATGATATTGCAGAAAATAAAGAAGAATTAAAAGGAATTCATTATTTAGTTAATCTAGAAGACTCGGATATTAAAAGTATACATGCTGAAAGATTAGTGGATAAGCTGAAAGAAATGAATGCTGAAGGAATAAATATAAATCATGAGCTTGTAACTTCTGAGTTTGCAGCTATGTGCAAGGAAGGAAAGATAATTTTAAGTGTATGGACAATTGATAATGTTGAGTATATGGACAGAGCAATAAGTTTAGGTGTAAATTCAATTACAACAAGAAATATTGATTTGTTAAGGGATAGGATAGCTGAAAGTAGAAAAGTATAGAATATATTAAAAAAAGAGGTCAATATATTTATTTAAAGTATGAATGTTTTATAAGGATCATGGACAGATAGAGTAATAAAAATTATCAGAAAGAGAGGGGGTAACTTATAGTGCTTTATTTAAAGGTAAAACAACAATTAGAGAAGATGATAAAAGAAGAGGTTTTTAAGAAGGGTGAAAAGCTTCCATCAGAACCTATACTTGCAAAACAGCTCCAGGTCTCAAGGTCTACCTTAAGGGAAGCAATAAAACTTTTACAGAGACAGGGTATTTTGATCTCAAAAAATGGAGATGGAACATATGTAAATAAAAATACTGAAATTATAAACAGTTCAATGAATATTCTTCAGAGTACTGAAGCTATGATAAGAAATTCAGGACTTACAGTGTCACAGTCAGATATGACAGTATACGAGAGAAAGATGATCTATGAATGGGTGGAAAAGCTGAAAAATGGAGAAGATGCAGTAGTTATTGAAAGATTGAGAAGAAATGAAGATAAAGACCTTGCATATACCTTCAATATTATTCCTAAAAATATAGCAGGAGATTTTTTCAAAGAAGGTATAAAGGGTTCACTGCTTTACGTTTTAGAAGAAAAGCTAAATATAAAAATAAACTATGCTTTAAGTGAAATATGCATTATAGATGGTACTGGAATTTTCGATAAAAAAGCAGTTGATAAGCTAGGTGATAAAACATTATTATTAAAGCAGCTTCATTTTGATGAGAATGATAAGCCTATTTTTTATTCCTATGATTACATGAACAATAAATATATAAAGTTCTTTGTAAAAAGGGATTTAGGAAGTGAGTAGGAACATAAATTATTGTTAGATTGTAATTAAATAAAAAGAGAAGATTCAAAATGAATAGTATGGATGTTTATAGATATGCTGATAGGGGTGATAACAAGATAGTATACCAATGGAAAGAAGATAATATGTATTACTTCTTTGAAATTTATTATGATAATACATCAATAGAAAATGCAGATGATATAGTTGAAGAATTTGTAAATACTAGATAATAAATTGAAATATATTGAATTTAAATAAAATCAAGTATAAAATTGAAAAAAGATGTTGATATAAACAAATAATGAAAGTATACTAATTTTATTAATGGACAGATTATCACTACATTTGATATCCGTATGAAGGAACCTAACAGGGAGCCTGTAATGAATACAGCTGAGATACACACTATTGAGCATCTTGGTGCAACATTTTTAAGAAATCATGAACAATTCAAAGAAAAGGTTGTATACTTTGGACCAATGGGATGCAGAACAGGTTTTTATTTACTTCTTGCAGGTGATTATGAATCAAAAGATGTAGTAGATTTAATAACTGAACTTTACAAATTTGTAGTAGCCTTTGAAGGGGAGGTTCCAGGAGCAGCAGCAAAAGACTGTGGAAATTATCTTGATATGAATCTTCCAATGGCTAAATATGAAGCACATAAATTTGTAGATGAAGTACTAGAAAATATTTCTGATAAAAATCTTATATATCCAAATTAAACTTACACATAGAACCCCGCGGAAACCATTTTATTGGATTTTCGTGGGGTGTTTTATGTGTTTGCAAGGTTATGAACATATTAGTTAAATAATTAAAATGAATAATGAGTTAAATACTTTATTATAGCATCCTCTGTTATCTAACATAATCCTGGAGCAGATGGATAGATATCTGGAAAAACACGTTCATAGATTTAAACAGCTATAAAATATACTGCTAAATTGGTTATTTTTAACTGTATTTAATTATTACAAAAAAATAATAAAAACACTTTAGTTTTATATTGAATATGTCGAAAAAGATAAGTGAAATATAAAATGCTATTTATATAAAAATTAATAAGGGGGAATGTGTAGTGAAAAAAATAATATCATGTACACTAGCTGCTTCAATAGCAGGAACATCTATATCTACAGTTAAACCTGTAAGTGTTAAGGCTACAGACAAAGACTTAAACATATCAGAGTCAGATGTTCAAGATGCAGTTAATGTAGAAATTGAAAACACTGAAAAAATTGATGATGAATCGACTGGTGAAGAAACGAATAAAGAAGAAACGAATATAAATGATTCTGTACAAGATGATTCATCAGAAGAATCATTAAAAGGGGAAGCTTCTGAAGAAAATGCTGATAAAGATTCATCAGCTGATGATGATTCTAAAGAAAATGCTGATGAAAGCACATCAGATAATGAAAATACATCAGATGAGGAAACTTCTAAAGAAAATACTGATGAAAATGCAGCAGATAATGAAGGTGCATCAGCAGAAGATAGTCTTACAGAAGAGGTAGAAGAAGATGCTGATATACAAGATATAGATGGAGAAAATTCAGATATATTAGATGCGCAGAACAATACTTCTAGTAATCCAGTAATTAAAGGAAAGCTTGAATTAGATATGAATTTTGTTATGCCTTTAGTTGATTCAGATAATTTAGACCTTACTATAGAGCTGTCACATGGGAATGATATTGTAAAGCGTGTTGACTTATCAAAAAATTCTACAAATGTATCATCTAAAAAATCAAAAGCAGTTAAATTGAAAGATAAGAATTCAAAGTTAGATTCAGACTTAGATGCAAATTTAGATGCAGGTTTGGATTCAGAAATAACTTATAAGTTAGAAAAATATAATTTCAAAAGGCAGCTTATTAGTGAAGACAGTGAGAATGAAAGTATTTATTATATTAAGATTACTTTTGAAGGTTTAGAAAAAGGAATCTATTCATTAAATGTTTTAGGTTCAGGATACGTAGAGACAAGCATAGATGATATTGACTTAACAGATTACTCAAAGAGAGTAAAGCTTGCAAGTTCAGAATCTAAAACAGGATACAATACTGTATTCCTTGCAGGTGATGTTAATGAAGATAAAACAATTGATATGGATGACTATCAGATAGTATTCGAGAAAATCGGAAAAAAGATCAGCGGAAATGATTTAAAGAAATACGATTTAAACAGAGATGGAAAAATCGATATAGCAGATTTATCAATAATACATGAGAATATTGGTAAATCCCAGGAGAATGTAACTATTGAAGATACAGATAAAATCATAGACGTTAATCACATAAATATGAGCAGTAATGCTGTTCTTAGCGGCAGTACAATCAGCGATATATTAGTAGATGATAATTCATCTGTACAATTATCGTTAGCAGATGGAGAAGGGCCAAGCACTGAAAATCCAATAAGTTTATCTTTTGATTTATCAGGAGCCATAAACAGAAGAAGAAGTTCAGGAATAGAAATGGAACAGATTGTAATAAAATCTCCTGAAGATACAGACGATGCAGGTGCACCATCTGCAGGATTTATTACATATGAAGATGAGGATGGAAATACACATAAGGTGGAATTCGGCAATGAAGACATTGACAGCCATTCTTCTGAAAGTGATGATTTAGTAATAGATTTAGGAACACAGGTAGCTGTAAAACAGATATCCATTAATGTAACAGCTAACAGAGGAAATAAGAATATATCTCAAATAGCAAAAATTGAGTTTTTAAATAATGTATATAAAGAACTTCCAAAGCCTGATATGAATATACCGGTTATAAAAACAGTTGAAACATCTACAGAAATGCATGACGAAAGAATAACAATATCATGGGAGCCTGAAGCAAATGTTACAAGCTATGAAGTAAAATATGAAAAACTAAATGAAAACGGTCAGTCTGTAAAAACTAAGACCCTTCAAACAAACAAAACTGAATTAAATATCTTAGATAAGGATATAAAACCTTATGATATTTACAGAGTAAGTGTACAAGCATTAAACGGTGAATGGGCTAGTGGATATGAAGAAAAGAGCGATGACCATCCTGGATATGATGGAAAACCTGATAATGTTGATGAAAATTTTGTTCCAAGTGAAGATTATTATAATGGAGACAAAGGAAGTGTAACTGAAATACAGGTAATTCCTTTAAGACTTCCAGAAGTTCCAAGAAATCTTACTACTATTCCAGGATATAAATCATTCACAGTATCATGGGAAGACCATAGACAGGCAAGAGATTTTGATGTTTACTACAGAAAAGTAGGAGATTCACAGTGGATAAAGGCAAACAAAGAATTAGTAAGAGCTCATACTTATACAATACCTGATTTAGAGGATGAAACAACTTATGAAGTATCTGTTACTGCAACTAATCATTTTGGAACAAGCGGTATGTCTGAAATATACATTGCAAGTACAACTTCATTAAAAGAACCTACAGTACCTCAATATAAGTTAATTAACAAGAAAACATCTGATAATGAAATTGGTACATCACATATTGTTAATGTAAGAAATAAGATTGATGCAGATGGATGGGATCCAAGTGACAAAAACTTAACTGTGGATACTCAAAATGCAGTAGTAGATGGTGATTTCTCAACTGCATTAAAATGTAATGACTGGGATATGGGAGCTTATTATGGAGCTGACAGAGGATCAGAAATAACATTTGATAAGGAATATGAAATAGGAAAAGTAATACTTACTAAAGCTTATCAAGGCGGGTATGATGGTTACTTTGTAAGAGTAAAGGTAACATATTGGGATGAAAATGGAAATAAGAACTCTACATTTACAGAGTCAATAGAAACAAGAACTTCTAATGGACAGCAGTATCATATTGCAAAACTTGATAAGCCTATAAAAGCCAAAAAGATTAAAGTTGATACCGGCGGAGGCGGCTGGCAGACAATATCTGAGCTTATGTTCTATGAATATGACAGTATAGAAGATGATATTAAAGCATTATATACTGATAGTTTAAGAGTTGAACTAAAACCTGGTGTTATTCAGGAAGATATAGATAAATTATATGAAAGAGCAAACACAAAGGACGCTGAAAGTGGTGAATACCATCCTGAGAGAACTACAATTCTTAAGGAACTGGATAATGCTCAGAAATTATTAAATGACAAGGAAGTATCTACAAAGATAACTACTCTTGATGCAGCAATAAGAACTGATAATATAGGGCCGTCATTAGGAATGGAAAATTCTTATCAATCTCTTGGTGCAGTTGCAAGACCTAATGGAGAAAAAGCTCAAGAAAAAGATAGGATAACTGTTTATATGGGATCATCTGATCCAAATACAAGAGTAGATATAGTATTCTTACAGAATTATGGACTTCCAGGATCGTATCAATCAAAGGTCTATACAATATCACCAGGTGTAACAGATATAGAAATTCCTACTATCATTTCAGCAGACGTTGAAAAGGGTGGTCAGGTAATGGCTAGAGTTACTCAAGGAAGCACTACTGCTGATATAAAAATACGTTTAAGTGGAGTTGAAGAAATAACTAGACTTAACGTAAACAACATGATAAACGATAAATCAAAAGTAGCTGAAACTAAACAAGTAATAAGAACATACATACAGGAATTAAAGAAATATGTAAATGAACTTCCAGGAAAATATCCTTCAGAAGTAAGCAGTACAGATAAAATTGATAATATTTATAAGTATGATGAGCAGACATCAGTATTAAATACAACTGATATTGAAGGAGACAGATTTACACTTACACTTCCAGCTACAGAAATACTTAAAGGTATTACTTCAGGTTTAAATGGTGATGAAGATAAAGAAGTTGAAAGAGTATATGAAGCACTTTTAGCATGGGAACAACAAATACAAGTGGGATATGCTAAAAAAGGTGTATTTGAAGAAGTAAAGGACTTTAATGGAGATGGAGTAATAGATAGTTCAGATAATGACTATTTCAATGCTAATAAAGCTCCATTGACAAGATTAAATGTAAAATATCAAAGAATGATGATGGGAGCAGCTGCATATGCATCTTCACATCATATAGGGGTAGGATTCTCCTCATCTTCATACATTCAAGGTGTACCATATAAATTTGATGAAAATGGTGAGGTAATAAATCCTGATGAAGCTAGATTGTATGGACCATTAATGGGACATGAAATTGGACATGCAATGGATATTTCAGAAAGATTATACCCAGAAACAAGTAATAACTTGATGGCATCAATAACTTCTACAATGCTTGATGAAGATAATCCTAAAACTACTAGTGAAATTAAAGCTTTATATGAAAAAGTTACATCTAATACAATTGGGCTTTCTACAAATAGAAATGTAGTACTTGGAATGTTGTGGCAGCCATACTTAGCTTATGAAGATGATAGCACATATAAAATGCTTCTTAAAAACTTTGATGGAGATATCTCAGATGATTCATATTTCGCTAAGTTAAATAGAGCATATAGAGAAATGACTGCAGAAGAAAAAGCAAATGGTGATAGAGATCAATACCTTATAAGATTAACATCTAAGGTTGCAGGAAAGAATTTAGCTAACTTCTATCTGGCACATGGTATAGTTCCTAATGAAACTACTCTTGCATATGTTTCAAAATTCCAAGAGGAAACAAGACCTATACAGTATATAAATGATGAAGCAAGAAGAAAGAGAATGGATGGAACTGCTGACATGCAGGAAGGCACTAAACTTAATGCAAACTTTGGAACAGATTCAAAAGGAAATAAAATCAAGGCTGGATCATATGTAAATTCAAAAGAAATTAAAATTGAATTATCAGTGGACAAGAGTGAAGAAAACATACTTGGATATGAAATATACAGAAATGGACTTCCATGTGGATTTATTGAAAGAGATAAGAATAATTCGGTAACAGTCTATACAGATATTGTTGATAATATTAACAACATGGTTACAGAATACAAGGCTGTTGCATATGACTATAACTTAAATGCAACAAATGAAGTTGAGCTTGGAGCAGTAAAAGTACGTCATGATGGTGGAATTGCTAAAAATAGCATAGAAATAACTTCTAACACTATAAGCTTAAATGAAGAACACAATGATATACATGCAGGTTGTGCAAATGAAGATTTAAAACACGCTTTAGATGATGATAACAGCACCCACTATGAAGGAAGAATGCTTGAAAAGAATGAATATAATTCATCTATTCATGAATCTCAAATGGCACCTGGAAATGATCCATATATAATCCTTGATACAACAGAACTAAAGACTCTTGTAGGTATAAAATATACTGCACCAGTTGAAGAAAAAGGATTTATATTTAAGAAAGCGGACCTAGCAGAAGGCACACTTGATAAGTATAAGATTGAAGTGAGCAGAGATGGAGTAAACTGGACTAAGGCTAAAGAAGGAAAACTTAATATAAGTGCAGATAATCCTAAGGAAACTATATACTTTGATGCTGAAGGAGTAGAAGGAGGAAAGCAGCTGAATTCTTATAATGCAAGATATGTTAAGATTACTGCTTTAGGAACTAAAAACATTTCAGCAGCTGAACTGGAACTTATAACACCTCCAGGAGATAATATTGAAATAGGTGTTTCAACTGATGAAATCAATTATATAAATGGAATAGGATTATTAAAAGAAGATTATGTTTATCAAAAAGATAATCCAGAAACTAATGATGTGGATGAATTCAGAAAGATTCCAGCAGGTTCAGTAATCATAACTGGAGAATATCGTGGAAATCCAGCATTCAATGTTCCATTAGTATTAAATCAGAATGAAGAGCATATAGCAGATAAGTATAATGGTTTATTGTTTGCTGAAATACCTGATAATGGAGATCTTGAAGAAATATCAAAGGGTAACTGGGTTTACTGGGTAGAACCAGAATACGTTGAACAGTTTAAGAAGGAAAATGAGAAAGTATTTGCTGAGTTATACAGAACAGATGCAGCAGATGCATCAGAAGGTGGTCAGAGACTTGTAAGTGATACATTTAGAATTGATGTGCCTGAGACTCTTCCACAAATAAGCTTAAGCAAGGTTTCAGGATACAGAGCAGCTGATAACTTAAAGACTATAGAAATAAATAAAGATTTAATAGAAAACATAAATAAAAACAGGTAATTCATGATAACCTTAGAAGTGCAATAATTTATTGCACTTCTATATAAAAAAGAAGGAGTGGCATATGAAAAAAGTTAGATCTAATGTAAAGATGCTAGTTTTAACAGGCGCAATTTCAATGGCTTTAGCAGGATTTGGAAACAAATATATGACTAATGCTGGACAGTATTTAAATGCAAGTGAAAGCAATATTATATTAAATGTTGAAAAACAGGATAGAGATACTGTTAAGATTTATTTAAGTAATGTTTATGATTTAGCAAAATCAATTCAGCTGAGTGTGAAAATAGATGATGGAAATGTTACTTTTAATGATAGTGAGATAAAATGGCTTGTTAATACAGATTCGCAGAATACACAAATGCAGTATAAAATTAATGATAACAAAAAAGAAATTGAATTTTTCATAGTTTCTGATGATGTGATCAATTCAAAGGATGGAATAGTTGAAATATGTGAAATAGATGTATCTAAAAGCAAGTCTATTTTAAATAAGATAGTCAATTATAATAATGGAAGCTATAGAATAGTCCCAAATTATGATGACAGAGATGCATATAGTTACGTTACTTATGCTACAAATAAAAGAGTCGGCGGAAATAACATAATTAATGAAAGTGAAGAAAAACTCACTATAAATACTGATCCTGTTATAAAATTCAGAGATGTATCATCAGTAGTAGGTGATAAAATAGTAATTTCAAAGGGAACAATATTTAAAGTTAATGATTATGTTGTAGCTTATGATGCTGATGGAAATGAAATTCCTGCTGAAAATGTAACATATAGCGGAAATATAGATAATAAAAAGCCAGGTTCATATAATATTGAATGTAAGGCTACAGATTCATATGGGGATAGCTCTATATTAAAAACAACTGTAATTGTTGAAGATGAAACAGGAGAAAATGTTGCTATGCCTGTTATAACTGGGACAGATATACCTATAGAAATAACAATAGGTGAAAACTTTGATCTTGAAAAAGGCATAACTGCTACAGATTACAGAGGAAGAAAATTAGAACTGAAGATAACTGGAGATTATGATGTTCAACAGCCTGGAACTTATACTTTAACATATTCTGCAACAGATAGATTTAATAATACTGTAACTGCAACAAGAATCTTAATAGTTAAAGAAAAAGGAAATGATCAGGAACCAGTTCTTCCACCAGATAATGGTTCAGATAATACACCAGGAAATGGATCAGGAAGCAATACGCCAGATGATAAATATGATATTCCAGAAGAACTTGAAGAATTAATAATAAATAATATAATACCGGAATCTGGTGATGGTTCGGTTGATTCTCCACTAGTTGTAACTGCAAGCAAAGATATTGATAGAAGTGGATTTGGAGTATTTATAGGACAATTATCAGATAAGTTCAAAATTAAAGAAGCAGTAATTGCTGAAGATAGTTCTTATAGAATATTAAAGTTAAGAATGTCAAATAAGAGCTCAAAATATAATTTATTTAACTTATTCAGTTCAGTTAAAAATTCAGATGAAATTCATTTACATATAAAAGTTGATAATTCAAGAACTGATTTATTTGATGTTATGGACAGCTTAAAGAGTTATGTTGACTCAACTAATTCAAATGGAACAGGAAGTAACGGTTCTACTGGAGGAACAGGAAGCAGTGGTTCTTCTGAAAGTTCAGGAAACAACAGTTCAACAGAAGGAACAGGAAGCAATAGTTCTGCTGGAGGATTAGGAAACAACGGCTCAACAGAAGGAACAGGAAGTAACGGTTATGCTGAGGGTTCAGGAAATAATGGAGCAACAGCAGGAACTGGAAGTAATAGTTCAACAGCAGGAACTGGAAGTAATAGTTCAACAGGAGGAACAGGAAGCACTGGTTCTGAAACATCAGGAGACAACAGTTCAGATGCAAGCACATATACTGAGAATAGTGAATATGCAGAAAGAACAGAAGAATCATATGACGAACAGGAAATAATTGATGAATCATCAAATGATGTTGATGAAGTTTATGAAGTAAATTCTGATGAGTCAGATAAGGAATTAATAAATGAGCCTGAAAGTGTTCAAGAGGATAATGATTCAAAAAGCAATACCGGAATACTTACGGGAGCTATAATTGCTGTATTAGCTGTAATCGGTGGTTTAGCAGCATTTATCATGAAAGGAAAAAAATAAGCTGAGATTAAAATTAATATAGGCATATTTTTAATAGCTGGACAAAATTTTGTTCAGCTATTTTTTATTGTGTGCCCAGCATGGGCAACAACTTGACGGTGAAAGTCCGTTGTGGGCTTGGTAGTGGGAACCACTAGACAAGGGCAAGGGTGTCCATCGTGAGGTGGAATCTGAAGGAAGCCTAAGGCAAATTCTCGGTCTGAGGAATACGAACTATATATGAGGCTTGCTAAGGACGGACGAGTTTGCAAAACAAAGTCCAACACTACCCGAATCCCTAGGAGTAAATATAGCAGATATGTGAGAAGAAGGTTGTTGTTCTTACCTGGGGAGATCTGATAGATACGTTGTAAATAAAGATGAATTTCAAGTGCAACAACTTACATAGTGATATGTAACTGAACTATCAGAAGTCAGCAGAAGTCATAGTAACTCCGCTTGTCGCGATAGCGGATGAAGGACTGAACTTTAAGGAGGTTTTGAAATTTGAAGGTTTCGCAGAATAATCAAGGATTGCAGAAAACTAAATATTTAGGCTCTAGTGCTGAAGATAGAGTGGAACTTGAAGGTAAGCAAAGAGCGCATAGAAAATTCTCGGCAACTACAAATGGAGAAACAAGTGAATTTCAATATGGCTTATTAGAAAGGATATTATC
The DNA here is from genome assembly GCA_023399035.1 of Bacillota bacterium. Lineage (GTDB taxonomy): Bacteria > Bacillota > Clostridia > Clostridiales > Clostridiaceae > Clostridium. The sequence goes on from JAEWQX010000116.1 coordinate 13,602, forward strand.
AATAAATAACGTAGTTTCTGCAATGAAAAGAGTTATAGCTAATAAAGGTAGCCATGGAGTTGATGGAATGACAGTTTATGAACTTAAACAATTTCTTAATATGAACTGGTCAAATATTAGAGAGAGTATTCTTAATGGTGAGTATAAACCAATGCCGGTTAGAAGAGTGGAAATTCCAAAACCAAATGGAGGAACTAGATTATTAGGAATTCCAACAGTTTTGGATAGAGTTATCCAACAGGCAATAGCCTAAGAGCTAAACAATATATATGATAAAAAGTTCTCACAAAATAGCTTTGGTTTCCGTCCTCGCAGAGATGCAAAAGGGGCAATAAAGAAAGCAGAAAGCTATATAAATGAAGGCTATCGATGGGTTGTAGACATAGACTTAGAGAAATTCTTTGATAGAGTAAATCATGATATCCTAATGTATAAATTATCGAGGGATATCAATGACAAAAGAGTTCTTAAATTAATAAGAAGATATTTACAATCAGGGATAATGATTAATGGTGTTGTAGTAACAAATGAAGAAGGAACTCCACAAGGTGGGCCGTTAAGCCCATTGTTATCTAACATAATGCTAGATGAACTAGATAAAGAGTTAGAAAAACGAGGTCACAGATTTTGTCGCTATGCGGACGATTGTAATATTTATGTTAAGAGTAAAAGAGCTGGAGAAAGGGTTATGGAAAATATAACAACTTTTATTGAAGGCAAACTCAAGTTAAAAGTGAACAAAAATAAAAGTGCAGTTGAGAGACCGTGGAGAAGAAGATTTCTTGGTTTTACACTAAATCTAATGTTCGGAAAAGCATGCTCTAGCATATCGAAGCAATCATTAAAGAGACACAAAGAAAAGTTAAGAAATATTCTAAGCAGGTCAAAACCGATTCCTTTGGAACAAAGGATAAATAAACTTAATCAAGTAAACATAGGTTGGGTTAATTATTATGGTATTGCAAAATGCAAGGGAATATTAGGGCAACTAGACACATGGATAAGACAAAGATTAAGGATGTGTATATGGAAACAATGGAAAAAGGTAAGAACTAGATATAGAAACCTTAAGAAATTAGGATTAACACATTATCAAGCAATAAAATTTGCCAATACCCGTAAAGGATACTGGCGAATAGCTAATAGTGCGATATTAAATACTACACTGACAAATCAATTCTTTACCGACTTAGGCTTGAAAAGCCTAACGCATCAATATATTAAAATTCATTAGAACTTAAAGAACCGCCGTGTACCAGGCCGGTATGCACGGTGGTGTGAGAGGACGGAAAACAAAATAATTGTTTTCCTCCTACTCGATTGTTAACTGAAAAGAAAGGAGAATGAGTTCAATGATAAATATTTCAAAAGAACAATTTAATGAAAAGAAAAAAGAGAATAGAGTCTTTTCAATAATAACTGAATATAGAGGTGATGAAGTTACACCAATAAGAATTTTTAATGGATTTAAAGGAAAGAGAAGATTTATCTTTG
>JAEWQX010000123.1 GCA_023399035.1 Bacillota bacterium
AGCTAAAGCGATAATAAACGGGATTTCAAAAGATGGTGGCTTGTATGTACCTGATGAATTTCCAAAGGTTTATGATGAACTAAAGAAAAATACAGAAATTAAATATGAAGATTTAGCTTTTAAGGTATTCAGCAGATATTTTACAGACATTGATGAAGCAGAATTAATGGGGGCAATTAATGATGCATACAACGGAAGATTTGATGTAAAAGTAAAAAAGAATTTCTTAGAGTTATATCACGGACCAACTTGTGCATTTAAAGATGCAGCACTATTATTTTTGCCTCAAATAATGAAAAGAGCGAAGAAAATCTGCAATATTAAAGAAGATATAACAATTCTGACTGCAACTTCTGGGGATACTGGAAAAGCAGCACTTGAAGGATTTGCAAAGGTAGATGGATTTAAAGTAGTTGTATATTATCCAAAGAATGGTGTAAGTCCAATACAGGAAAGACAAATGGTAAGTCAGAAAGGTGACAATGTCAAGGTTATCGGAATAAAGGGGAATTTCGATGATGCTCAGACTGGTGTCAAAGAAATATTTGGGGATACAGAATTCAGAGCAGATTTAGTGGACAAGGGCTATATATTATCGTCTGCTAATTCAATAAATATAGGAAGACTTGTACCTCAAATAGTATATTATTTCTACGGATATTTCAATTTGGTAAATCAAGGTGTAGTTAAATTAGATGATCCTATCAATATTGTTGTTCCAACTGGAAACTTCGGAAACATATTGGCAGGATATTATGCAAAGCAGATGGGATTGCCAATAGATAGATTTATATGTGCATCAAATGAAAATAAGGTATTAACTGATTTCTTTGAAACTGGTGTATATGATAAGAGGAGAGAGCTTATATTAACTGAATCACCTTCTATGGATATACTTGTATCATCAAATCTTGAAAGGCTTCTATATGAAGCATGTGGAAGAGACAGTGAAGCAGTTGCAGATTTAATGAAGCAGTTAAATACAAAAGGTGTATATGAAGTAAATGATAAGATAAAAGAATTCATAAAGATTTTCTATGGAAATTATGCAACAACAGAAGAAGTGTATACAGCTATAAAAGAAGTATATGAAAAAGAAAATTATGTAATGGATACACATACAGCAGTTGCATATGTGGTCAAAGAAAAGTATATAAAAGAAACTAACGACAATAAACCAGCTTTAGTTTTATCAACAGCAAGTCCATTCAAATTCCCAAGAAGTATCTGCAATGCATTAAATATAGATGTAGAAGGAATTAATGATTTTGAAGTGCTTAAGAAGTTATCAGAAGCTACTAATAATGAAATTCCTGAGAATCTGGCAGATTTAGAAAATGCAGAAGTACTACATAATGAAGTGTGGGATAAGAGCCAGATGAGAGATGCATTATTATCTTTTCTTAAATAGGGGTAAAATATTATGATTAAGGTAAGAGTGCCTGCAACATCGGCAAATATGGGACCTGGATTTGATTCATTAGGTATAGGGCTTACATTATATAATGAATTTGGATTTAAGGAGATAGAAAGTGGTTTAAAGTTTAGCGGAATTTCAGAAGAATTCTGTAATGAGGAAAATATTATTTACAAAGCAATGAAACATTGTTTTGATAAAGCGGGCTATAAAATTAAGGGATTAGAAATAAGTGAACTTAAGCAGGATGTGCCAATATCAAGAGGTCTTGGAAGCAGCTCTACATGTATAGTTGGGGGACTAGTAGGAGCTAATGAGATTTTAGGCGGGAAATTTTCTGAAGATGAGTTACTGGATATGGCAGTTGAAATTGAAGGTCATCCAGATAATGTTGCACCAGCTTTACTTGGGGGCATGGTTGTTGCAATAACTGAAGAAAATAAAACATTTTATGACAAGATAAATATAAAAGGTGGGCTAAAGTTTATCGCAGTAGTACCGAATTTTAGATTATCTACTGAAAAGGCAAGAAGCGTGCTGCCAAAAGAAATAACTTTGAAAGATGGGGTCTATAATGTTTCAAGGGCGGCTCTGTTGGTTGCAAGCTTCACAAGCGGTAAACATGAATTAATAAAATATGCATGTAAAGATGCCTTTCATCAAAATTACAGAAGTCAGTTGATTCCTGGTTTTGAAAAGGTGTATAATAATAGCTATGAATTGGGAGCACTAGGTTGTTATCTTAGTGGAGCTGGACCTACAATCATGGTTGTTATCGACGAAAAGGATGAGCGCTTTTGCAATAAGCTTAAACAAACTTTAAAACAAGAAAATTTTAGATGGGATATATTGGAATTATCTTTGGATAGTGAAGGGGCAACCATTATAAAGGGTGATTACTGATGAGTGGAAATTACTTAGTTATAGATAAGAGGGTTTTACCTGATGTTTATGAAAAAGTTCTTTTTGCTAAAAAACTATTAAAAGATGGAAAAGTTAAAGAAATTACAGAGGCAGTAAAAGTTGCCGGAATAAGCAGAAGTGTATATTACAAGTATAAGGATCATGTATTTGATTTTTCGGAAACATCTGAGGGAAGAAAAGTTACATTCAACATCATTATAAAAAATGAAAAAGGTGTTTTATCAATTATAAGTAATTACATAGCTGAACAGGGTGGCGATATACTTACAATAAATCAGGGCATTCCTCTAAATGGATATGCAAATATGAGTATAACTATTGATTTATCATGTGTTAATGGAGATATTAAGACATTGACTGATGGATTGAGCAACTTAAAGAATATCGAAAAAGTTGAATTCATAGGAATGGAATAGAAAAAATCTGGAGATAGACATATTTATAAATATGTTCTATTTTCAGATTTTTTTGTTCTAAAACTATATTTACATAACATAAAATAAGTTAGAGAACATGATGCCGATGTGAAATAGTGATAAATATAAATACATAAAGTAAAAGGATTTGGTGTATTGGTATAGAGATAAGTATAAATAACAAATATATTTGATATGTGTCTTAATAACGTTATCACATAATTCTTATAAATGTGCAGATATTTATTTTATAAATAATTTTGATATTGTACTTAAGATGTTTTAAATTTGATTTTATGATAAAGGAGAGGGTTGTATGGGTAAAAAATATCTGATGTTTGTTGATGAAAGTGGGTTTGTTGATTCAGAAGGTAATTTTTATATGGTAGGAGTAATATTTGAAGAAGACTACTGCAGCACTGAGAATCAAAGTGATTGTTCCTTAAGGTCTGTTGTTGATGTTAATAAAGTTGATATTTCGCTAATAAGTTATAATGAGAAATTTAAGGCAGGATGTATTTTAAGAACAGAAATATATAATGTTTTAAAAGATTCAAAGTTTAGTGTCTTAATAAGCAGAGTAAAAAATGAAGATAATAAAATTAAAGATACATTTAAGGAAACATTTAAAAAACTCTTAAAAAAGTATTACTACTACACAATAGATAATAATGGGAATAACGCAGGAATTGTTATGGAATCTAGCAATGAGTATAAAAAGATTAAAAAAGAGCAGCATATATTTAATATTTATATGGATAGAGATCATATTATACCAAATATAAATGACTGTAGTTCTATAATCAATAAATTTATGGTTATTGACAATAGTGATGAAAAGTACACTTATGGAATAAATATAGCTGATATTATAAGGAACTCAATACGCTATAGCTATGAAAAGGAAAAAAGATGTACAAAAGATTACAGATATAGTGATAGAATGAATGAAAAAATAATGGAGCTTATAAGGGAAAAGATATTTACTGAAGAAATTGCATTTGATATGTCAAGACAAGGTTTAATAACAAAATCTAAACAGATAAGAGATTTAGAAAAGAGGATAATAGTTCTTGAAGAAGAATTATTAAAGAAGGAAAGTAATATAAGTTCTCAAAGTATAGAAATAAGTGAACTGCTCGATGAAATAAAGGTATTGCAGCATCAGCTTGATGATATTGTTTTGAAAAGAAATAATAATGTGATTTTTGAAATTCTTTCTGATGTTGATATAAGAATAAAAAATATGACAAAATAAAAATATGACAATTGAGAATTAAATTCTGAAAAATTATAATGCATAATATACGTATAATTAAAATTCTATATAGATGTATATTTATAATAAAATAGATCTTATTTGGAGGATACAATGAGAAAAATATTAGAAAAGGATGAACTTTTAAAAAAATATCCTTATGTAAAAGAACAAATAGATAAATACGAGATTGATTTTAAAAATCTTCAGGAAATATATAATGATTATATAAACTATAGGGATTCGTATGAAAATCAGGCTAATTTTATAGCAAATATTTTAAGGACACAAAGTATGGTCCATTCAGTTAAATCACGAATTAAAGAACCAGAAAGATTGATTGAAAAGATAATAAGAAAAACTGAAGATAGAAAGAATAAATATGGTGATGATTTTCACTTTGATTTAAATAATTATAAAGATGAAATTAATGATTTGATAGGTATAAGGGTAATTCATATTTTTAAGGAGCAATGGCGGGACATCCATGAATTTATAATAAATACATGGAAAGTTATTGAAATAACTGCTAATATAAGAGAAGGGGATAATACTAGAGATTTTGAAGAGCTGAATATAGAAGTACGTTCAAGAGCTTCTGGATACAGATCAGTCCATTATCTTGTAGAATTCTATCCAACTAACCAAAAAGTAATTGCAGAAATACAGGTAAGGACTATATTCGAAGAAGGATATGGGGAAATTGATCATAGATTAAGGTATTCCCATAATGAAATCCCTGAAATATTACAGTCTAACCTGCTTTTATTTAATAGGATAGTGGGAAGTGCAGATGAGATGGCTTCTTTAATTAATAATTTAAATAAAGAGTGGATAGAAAAAGAAAGGGAATATAAATCGGAAATTTTAGAATTAAAGAAGCAAATAGAGATATTGGAGAAAAATATAATAGAAATTAATAAAACTAAATAAAACTAAATAAGACTAAATAAAACTAAATAAAACTAAATAAAAGTACCATAATTATGAATAAAATAATAAAATTATGCATTATTTCAATAATTTTTTAAAATAATACTTTTAAAATGTAGAATGTAGAGTTATAATATTTACAATATAAATGATAAATTATTATTAATGTTCTTACAGATAAAATTGTATGTAAACACAAGATGAATTAATTAGTTTAATTATATTAGGGATTATAATAAGGTTAATGATACATATTTATTATTAACCTTATTATTGGCGTAAAGAATATTGGAGGGCAGTAGTTGTGATATTTGTACCATATTATAAATTAAAAGCAGGGATGAAAGTTGCAAATGATATATCTTTAAGTAATAAGGAAAAATCAAGAACCTTTTTGTTAAAACAAGGTGCAATTTTAACACAGGATAACATTGATAAGCTATCAAACTTTAATATATCTGGAGTTTATATTGATGATGGGAGAAAGAATCCAATACTAGATGAGAACTTGAGAAAAGAATCAGTTCTTGCGGTAAAAGAAATTTTTAATTTATGTGAAAATACCCATTCAATTTTAAATGAAAGTACATTAAGACAGATTGAAAGCATATCTGGAAAGCTTGTTGATAATATTTGCAGAAATGAAGAAATTTCGGTAAGTATATCAGATTTACAGACATATGATTTAAATACATACCTTCATTCAGTAAGTGTAACTGTTATTTCTATAGCAATCGGTACTGCACTGTCTTTAAGTAAACAAGAATTATGCAGGCTTGGGGTATGCGCACTGTTACATGATATAGGAAAAATAGAAATTCCTATTGAGATAATAAATAAACCATCTAAGCTTACAAAAGAAGAATTTGATATAGTTAAGACTCACGCTCAGCTTGGTGGAGATTATGTAATGGATAATAAATGTATCAGTAATGATATATATATGGGAATAATAAGCCACCATGAAAAGTATAATGGAACAGGATATCCTCATTCTTTAAAGAGTAATGATATACCTTTATTCGGAAGAATAATTGCAGTGGCTGATGTATATGATGCATTGACTGGAAATCGTCCTTATAGAGATCCAATCAAACCTTTAGAAGCTATAGAATACATTATGGCGGGCGTAGGAAGCAGTTTCGATTATAATATTGTAAAGGCTTTTTTAAGAAAAATAGAACCATATCCAGTAGGATCTTATGTAAGACTGAGTGATAAAAGATGTGCAATGGTTATAGGAGTGAATAATGACAACCCATTGAGGCCAATAATACGAATTGCTGATAGAAGCAATAAAATAATAGACCTTCAAAATGATTTTGATTCAAGAAATATAGTAATACTAGATATTGATTACAATTATCTTATTGCAGAAAATCAAAGGAAAAAGTGTGTTTAGAATGGAGGAATAAAAATGAAAAAAGTTGGATTTATTGGTGTAGGTGTAATGGGGAAATCTATGGTGAGAAACTTAATGAAGGCTGGCTATGAGGTTGACGTTTATACAAGAACAAAATCTAAGATTACAGATGTAATTGAAGAAGGTGCAGTATGGTGTGAAGATATAAAGACTTGTGTTGAAGATAAGGATGTTATCATAACTATTGTTGGATATCCAAAAGATGTTGAAGAAGTTTATTTTGGAAGTGATGGAATACTAAACAATGCTAAAGAAGGAAGTATTGTTATTGATATGACAACTACAAGTCCTGATCTTTCAGTTAAAATATATAATGAAGCTAAGCTTAAAAATATAAAGGCACTTGATGCACCTGTATCAGGCGGGGATGTTGGAGCAAAAAATGGAACTTTATCAATTATGGCTGGCGGAGATGAAGGTGTATTTGAAGAATGCAGGGATATACTTTCATGCATGGGAAACAATATAATTTATGAAGGTAAAGCAGGTAGCGGCCAGCATACAAAAATGGCAAATCAAATTGCTATTGCAGGAGCAGTATCTGGGGTGTGTGAAGCAATAACATATGCAAGAAAAGCAGGACTTGACGTAGAAAAAATGCTTAACAGCATAAGTGAAGGTGCTGCAGGAAGCTGGCAGATGAGCAATATGGCGCCTAGAATGATAAAGGAAGATTTTGCTCCAGGTTTTTATATTAAACACTTTATCAAAGATATGAAAATTGCGGAAGAAGAATGTAAGCAATTCAAATCAGAACTTGTTGTACTTAATAAAGTTTTAGAGATGTATGAGACACTAGAGGAAAATAATTTAGGTGACCTTGGGACACAGGCACTTATAAAATATTATGAATAGATATTTGTATGGATAAAAGCCTTATTTATGAAGGCTTTTTTGTATATGAAATTATAAATATTATATAAACTATAAACATCAAAACTGCTTGTCATAATTTATAAAAATAAATATAGAGTATAAGGAAGGGCATTTTATGCAATATTAAAAATATATTAATTAATTTTATAAGGAGATTTGAAATGAAAAAGATAGTATTTGCTGGAGGCTGTTTTTGGGGAGTTGAGAAATTTTTTTCTATGATACCTGGAGTAAAAGAAACAGAGGTAGGCTACGCAAATGGAAATTCAGAATATCCTACTTATGAAGATATATGTAATGATAATACTAATTTTGCAGAGGCATGCCTTGTTGTATATAACCCGGAAGAAGTTTCTCTTGATACACTTTTAGATAAGTTCTGGAGTATAATTGACCCTACAAGCGTCAACAGACAAGGAAATGATGTGGGAAATCAATATAGAAGTGGTATATATTATATTGACGATGAGGATCTTATAACCATAATAAAAAGCAAGAGGAAGATTGAAACACTTTATAAAAACTCTGTAGTAACTGAAATTAAACCGTTAGAAAATTACTACAAGGCAGAAGAGGAGCATCAAAAATATCTAGAAAAAAATCCAAATGGATATTGTCATATTAAATTTTAGAATATTTTTTAGAAAAGGCTATACATGTAGCCTTTTTTTGCTATAATAAAGACTGAAAACATACTAAACTTATAAGAAAACTATATATTATAAATTTGTTATATTAAATATTTTCAGTGAGAAAATATATTTAGAATATTTATTATAATCAGTATAAATATATCTTGTAAATTATGAAAATATAGTTTAAAAGATAGGAGAAGATTTTCATGGAAGTATATTTTGATAATAGTGCAACAACAAAAACATATGAAGCAGTAATAAATGAAGTATGCTATGGACTGAGAGAGTTTTATGGCAATCCATCATCACTCCATAATTTGGGTTTAAAGAGCGAAAAGAAACTGAGAGAATGCAGACAGATTATTGCAAAGAGCATAAACTGCTCTGAAAATGAAATTTATTTTAATGGAGGAGGAAGCGAGGGAAATAATTTAGTATTAAAGGGAATACTTAAGCCTGGAAGTCATCTAATTACAACTCCTTTTGAACATGCATCTATATTAAATACTGTAAAGACACTTGAGAAAAATGGTGTAAATGTGACAATATTAAAAATAGATGAAAAAGGAAAAATTGATTTAGATGATTTAGAAAAGGCAATAACAAAAGATACAGTATTAGTATCTATAATGCATGTTAATAATGAAACAGGTGTAATCCAGGATATAGAAGAAATAAGCAAACTAATTAAAAAAACAAGCTCAAGGGCTAAATTTCATGTAGATGCAGTTCAGAGCTATGGGAAGCTTCCAATTGATGTTGAAAAGATGAAGATTGATTTTATGACTGTAAGCGCACATAAATTTCATGGCCCAAAGGGATGTGGCTTCATATACATAAGAAAACCAAATACGCTAGTTCCACTGATTGAAGGAGGATCTCAGGAATCTGGAATTAGAGCAGGAACTCACAATATTGCTGGAATAATGGGTATGACACTTGCAGCAAAAATGGCACATGATAATATAAAGGATAATTATGATAAAGTTTCATCGATAAAAAGAAGATTTATAGATAAACTAAAAAATATAGATGATATAAAAATAAACAGCTATGGTGAAAATGATTTTTCTCCATATATATTAAACGTTTCTTTTAGGGGTATAAGAGGAGAAGTACTTCTTCACTTTTTAGAAGAAAGTGGAATATATGTATCTACAGGTTCAGCATGTTCTTCGAAAGAAAGAGCTAGAATTGGTGGAAGCTATGTATTAAAAGCATTGGGGCTTACAAATGATGAAATAGGCGGTGGAATCAGATTTTCATTTAGCGATGATAATGAATTAGATGAAGTTGATTATACTGTAGAAATTTTAGAAAAAGGACTTAAGTTCTTAAGGAGGATAAAAAGATAATGAAAGATCTTATTTTAGTGAAATACGCACCAGAAATATTTTTAAAGGGACTTAACAGAGGTAAATTTGAAAAGAAGCTTAGAGATAATATAGGTAAAAAGCTTGAAGGAATAAAAGTGGAATTTATCCATGACAGCGGAAGATACTTTATTAAAACAGATGAAATCGAAGAAAGCATCAAAAGAATAAGCAAAGTATTTGGAATACTTGAAGTATGCAGAGTAAAGGAAATTCCAATAGATATGGAAAAAATAGAAGAAGTTGCATTAAGCAAGGTTAAAGAATGTAAAGGAAAGACATTTAAGATAGTTACAAACAGAGCTAATAAAAAGTTTGAATTAAATTCTATGGAAGTGTCAAGACGTATTGGTGGATATGTTCTTAAAAATATGAATGAAGAAATAGCTGTAGATGTAAAAAATCCTGATATATTAGTAAATGTTGAAATAAGAAATAATTTTGCCTATGTGTGGTCAAATAATGATATAAGCAAAGGTGTTGCAGGGCTTCCATATGGAATGAATGGAAGTACAATGCTTATGTTGTCAGGAGGAATAGATTCACCTGTTGCAGGATACCTTATGGCTAAGAGGGGGGTAGAATTAAGCTGCGTATACTATCACAGCCATCCATATACATCTGAAAGAGCAAAAGACAAGGTTAAGGAACTTGCAAAGATATTATCTCAATATACAGAAAGAATTAATTTATATATAGTTCCATTTACTGATATACAAATGGAGATAATAGATAAGTGCAGAGAAGATGAACTTACAATAATAATGAGAAGATTCATGATGAGAGTTGCATGCAGACTTGCTGATAAATACAATATAGACTCAGTATGTACAGGAGAAAGCATAGGTCAGGTTGCAAGTCAGACTATGGATGGACTTATTGTAAGTAATGACTGTGCAGACAGACCAGCATTCAGACCACTGATTGCAACAGATAAGACTGATATAATGGAAATAGCAAGAGAGATAGGGACTTATGAAACATCTATACTTCCTTATGAAGACTGTTGTACAATTTTCGTACCAAAGCATCCCAAAACTAATCCTAAGCTTGAGCCTATAAGAAAACAGGAAGAAAAATTAGATGTAGAACAGCTTGTAGAAAATGCCATTAATAATATGGAGATAGTTACTTTTTAGTTAACAGGTAATAGTTAATAATTATATAAAGAAATCTCTGGAAGATTTGTTTGGATATATATCCATGAAGGCGTTGATACATTAATATAGTTATCAGTTAAGAAGCAATAGTTAGCAATTAATAGAAATATAAATAACAAAAACTCAAAGCATAGTGAATATTCATATCAGCTTTGAGTTTTATTATATTTATATTAATTTATTCAAAGCAAAAATATAGATATTATAAGCGTAATTATACAAAACCATATTGACCTGCAACAAAAGTAAGGGGTTAAGACAGCGCCGAGAAGAGCTCTAGCTATAAAAGTTACTATAATTGTTCCATAGAGTAATAACTTTGCCATTTCATCATAATTATTCTTTGATATACCATTATACCATTTAATAATTTATATTTATTGACAAAAACGCTTAAATAAGGTAATATTAATTTAAATAATTTAGCACGCTAAATCGATAAAACAATGCAATGGTAGAATGATTAAGTGATAAAAGTGGGGGTTAAATATGAATAAAAAAAATATTCTTCCTGAGGGAACTAGAGATTTAATATTAGATGAATGTGTTGTAAAAAGATCTATTGAGAGGGATATAGATGATATTTTCTGTAAATGGGGTTATAAAGAAATTATAACACCAACAGTTGAATTTTATGAAACATTTAATTATAATTCTCAGACATTAAAAGAAGAAGATATGTATAAATTCTTTGATAACAGTGGACGTATATTAGTGCTTAGACCTGATATGACTATTCCTATAGCAAGAGTTGTTGAAACTAAATTCAAAGATGAGCCGCTTCCAATAAAGTTAAGATATAATTCTAATGTATTCAGGGTACATGCAAGTCTTGGAGGCAAGAGGAATGAATACACAGACTGTGGTGTTGAACTTATTGGTCTTGAAGATAAAAAATCAGATCTTGAAGTACTTGTACTAGCTTTAGAAGCATTAAACAAACTTGGATTAAGTGATTTTAAGCTTGAAATAGGTAATATAGGATTTTTTGAAGGTGTATTTGAAACACTTGATATAAATGAAGAAAGCAAGGAAATAATAGCTCAGTATATAGAAGATAAAAATCTAAAGAATCTTGAGGATTATTTAGAAACACTTGATATTAAAGATGAATATAAGGAATTCTTTAATAAGCTTCCATGGCTTTTTGGTGACAAATCCATATTGGAAGAAGCAAAAGTTCTTGTATTTAATGATGGGTTAAAAGCTAACCTTGAATATCTAGAAAACTTATATTCTGAACTTGAAACCTTAGGATATGGAGATAAAGTTACTTTTGATCTTGGTATGGTGCCAAGACTTAACTACTATACTGGAATAATATTCAGGGGATATGGAGAAGGTGTAGGAAATACTGTACTTAGAGGTGGAAGATATGACAAGCTTATTACAAGTGGGGATAAATATATTCCAGCTATAGGTTTTTCGTTAGATATAAATTCAGTAATAGAAAATGTAAAGATAAGTGAGAAAGTTAAAGGTACAGATAAGGGCTGCAAGATATATTATTCTTTAAATAATAGAATAGAAGCTATAAAAAAGAGTAAAGAACTTAGAAAACAGGGCAGAGTAGTTGAGTTAATACCTGATGATGATGCAGAAGAAATCAGAATAATATAGAAGATCAGGATATTAATGATTATATAGCAGTTAATATATTTAAAGTATTATCAAATTGATAAATTGGGGGAAGTAAAATGAGCATAAGCATTGCATTAACAAAAGGAAGATTAGAAGACGAAGCTGTTAAACTTTTAGAAAAGGCAGATTATGATCCATCAGAACTAAAGAATAAGGGGAGAAAGCTTGTATTTAAAGATAAGAGAGAAGATATTAAATACTTTTTAGTTAAGGCGGCAGATTCTATAACTTATGTTGAACACGGAGTCGCTGATATTGGAGTTGTAGGCAAGGATACTATTTTGGAAAGTGAACATAAATGTTATGAAGTCCTTGATTTAGGATTTGGCAAATGTGGATTTATAGTTGCATCTCTGCCGGAAAACGATATTTTTAAAAAAGTAGGACATATTAAAATAGGAAGCAAATATCCTAAAGTGGCAAAGGAATATTTTAAAAAGAAGAACATGGATGTTGAGGTCATTAAAATTGAAGGTTCAGTTGAACTTGCACCTATATTAGGTCTCTGTGATGGTATTGTAGATATTATGGAAACTGGTACAACATTAAAAGAAAACGGACTTGTTGTACTTGATAGGATATGTGATATAAGTGCAAGACTTATAGTTAATAAAGCAAGCTTTAAGATGAAACAGAAGGAAATTGGAGAATTCATAGAAAGAATTAAGAAAAATATTAATAATTGACAAAAATCGTAGAATGTTGATAATAATAAGTAAGATATTTTAATTAATTAATAATAAAAAACAAATAAACTTAACAGATTATCTATTGAAAATGGTGTGGGGCTGATAATGAAATAGATTATTTGCAGATTGGATAGAAATTATAACAATAAAATAAAAATAACTATCAATTTTCAACTATCCACGATCAACTGATTAAAGGGGGCTATTATTAAATGTTGAAGTTACTAGAAATTAATGAAAGCAATAAGCAAAAGTTAATAACTGAACTAAAAGAAAGATGTGAAGAAACAGAACAAGAAATAGTTGTAAGTGTTAAAGGTATTTTATCAAAGGTAAAAGAAGAAGGCGATAAGGCATTATTTGAATTTACAAAGAATTTTGATAAAGTGGATCTTACATCATTGGAAGTATCTGAAGAAGAATTAGAACAATGCTTTGAGAAAGTTGAAGAAAATTTTATACAGGCACTAAAAGAGGCAAAAGTAAATATTGAAGCTTATCACGAAAAGCAGAAAGCAAATGGATTCTTGCTGACAAAGGATAAAGGTGTTTATCTTGGTCAGAGAGTTCTTCCTCTTGAAAGAGTAGGGGTTTACGTTCCTGGAGGAACAGCAGCATATCCATCATCAGTATTGATGAATGTTATTCCAGCAAAAGTTGCAGGTGTTGATGAAATTATTATGGTTACTCCTCCTGATAAGAATGGAGGAATAAACCCGTATATAGGGGTAGCATCTAAAATTGCAGGGATAGATAAGATATATAAGGTTGGAGGTGCACAAGCAGTAGGTGCTCTTGCTTATGGAACAGAAACTATTCCTAAAGTAGATAAAATAGTAGGTCCAGGAAATATTTTTGTGGCAACAGCAAAAAGGTTAGTTTTTGGACAAGTTGATATAGATATGATTGCAGGTCCTAGTGAAATACTTGTTATAGCAGATGAAAAGTCTGATCCAGTATATGTAGCTGCTGACTTAATGTCTCAGGCAGAACATGATAAGCTTGCATCTGCCATTCTTGTTACAACTTCAAAAGATTTGTACGAAAAAGTTGAAGTTGAACTGGATAAACAGGCAAAAACATTGGAAAGAGAAGAAATAATAAGGACATCATTGAATGACTTCGGAAAGGCAATAATATGCAGTAGTATTGAAGAGTGTATTGATGTATCAAATTCTATTGCACCTGAGCATTTAGAAATAATGGTCGATGAACCAATGCAGTATTTAGGATTAGTAAGGAATGCAGGTTCTATATTCTTAGGAAGATATTGTCCAGAGCCTATAGGAGACTATTTTGGAGGAACAAATCATGTATTACCTACAAGCGGAACCGCAAGATTTTTCTCAGCATTATCAGTAGACAGTTTTATAAAGAAATCATCATTCATCTATTATTCAAAAGAAGCAATCATAGAAAATGGAGAAAAGATTATTACAATGGCTGATAAAGAAGGATTAACAGCTCATGCAAATTCAATAAAGGTGAGATTGAACAATGGGTGCTTGTAGTCAATATATTGATTCAAATGAAGAATTTAAAATTAAATTAGATACTAATGAAATCTTTATGAATATAGATGATAATGTGATTATGAAGATGAAATCTAGTTTGAGTGGTATTGAATTATATAGATATCCTGAAAATGAAATGAAAGCAATAAGAGAATTATATGGTAAATATGCAGAAGTAGATCCGGAAAATGTAATAGTAGGCAATGGATCAGATGAAGTACTTGAATTAATCATAGGAAAGGTTGTGAAACCTGAAAGTAAAATCCTTACTCTAGGTCCTGACTTTGTTATGTATGATTTCTTTGGGAAGAGATTTAGGGGAGAGCTTATTAAATATAATATAGGAAGCAGTATGAGCTTTAATGTTGATGAGTTTATAAAGCTGGGAAAGGAAAATGATGTTGAGATTATTATCTTTTCAAACCCCAACAATCCTACCGGAATAAATATTACTGCAGAGGATATCATAAAAATATTAAAGTCATTTGAAAATACTACGGTTGTTGTTGATGAAGCTTATTATGAATTTAATGGAGAATCAATGATTCCCTATATAAATGATTACAGTAACTTATTTGTTACAAGAACATTATCAAAGGCATGGGGTTTAGCTGCGTTGAGAGTGGGATTTATAATAAGCAGTAAGGAAAATATAAGGGATTTATTGAATTATAAAGTTCCCTATACAATAAGCTCATATTCTCAAAAAGTTGCAGAAATAGCATTGAAATATCCTAAAATAATAAAGGAAAATACTGAAATAATAATCAAAGAACGTGAAGCATTATATGAAAAGTTAAAGGAAATTGAAAAGAATGCTGCAATGAAAATAGAATTTTTTAAATCAAAAGGTAATTTTATTTTTGGAAAAACATATCATAAGGATGCACTGATAAAAGGGCTTGAAAGCCACAATATATACATAAGAAATTTTAATGATGACAGCTTTAGGATAACAGTAGGATCACCAAGAGAAAATAGAAAAGTTATAGAAGCTATAAAAGAAATTTTTGTATATTAATGATTAGAAAGGATTGTATAAGATGAGCTATAGATGTGCTTCTAGAAAAAGAGAAACTAATGAAACAAGCATAGAACTGGAAATTAACTTAGATGGAAAAGGAAATAGTGATATAAATACTGGGGTTGGGTTTTTTGATCATATGCTGACTCTGTTTGCATTTCACAGTAAAATTGACTTGAAGGTTATTGCAAAAGGTGATTTAGAAGTATGTGATCACCATACAATTGAGGATATAGGCATAACTTTAGGCGAAGCATTTAAAGAAGCTATTGGAGATAAGAAGGGCATAAATAGATATGGAACATTTTATGTTCCAATGGATGAGACATTAGCATTAGCTTCACTTGATATAAGCAACAGACCATTTGTTGTTTTTGACTGCAGCTTTAAAAGGGAAGTGGTTGGTGAGATGGCAACTGAAATGGTTGTAGAATTTTTTAGGGCATTTGCTTTTAATGCAGGAATAACATTGCATATGAAAGTTCTATATGGTGAAAATGATCATCATAAAATTGAAGCTTTATTCAAGGCTTTTGGACGAGCGTTGAAAGAAGCAAAGCATGTAAGCGAGGAAAATGGTCTGCCATCAACTAAAGGAAAACTTTAAACAGTTGAAAGTTAAAAGGGGGTATTTTAATGATAGTCATAATAGATTATGGAATGGGAAATTTAAAAAGTGTACGAAATGCACTTAATTATCTTGGAATAGAAAATAAGATTTCAGCAGATCCAAATGAAATAAAAAAAGCAGATGCTTTAATACTTCCAGGGGTAGGGGCATTTCCAGATGCAATGGAAACTATCGAAAGACTTGGATTGGATAAAATTATAAAAGAAGAAACTCAGAAGGGTAAATATCTTCTTGGAATATGTCTTGGAATGCAGCTTTTATTTGAAAAAGGATATGAAGGATTAGAAAAGAACGGTCTGGGTCTTCTTAAAGGAAGCATTGTAAAGATGAAAGATGATAAGGAGAGAAATATAAAAATACCTCATATAGGATGGAATAATTTAAATTATAACAAAAAAGATGCTCTTTTTAATGATATAGATGAAGGTAAGTATGTTTATTATGTTCATTCATATTTTGCACAGGGGTATAATGATGATGATTTAGTTGCCTATAGTGAGTATGGTGAAAATAAAATACCTGGCCTTGTAAGATGTGAAAATGTTATTGGAGCTCAGTTTCATCCGGAAAAAAGTGGATCTGTAGGATTAAGCATATTGAAAAATTTTGGGGAGTTGATTAAATGATAATTTTGCCTGCAATTGATATAATTGATGGAAAGCCAGTAAGACTTTATCAGGGAGATTATGATAAGAAAGAAATAGTAGCAGATGATATATTTGAGACAGCAAAGTCTTTTGAAGATATTGGTGCAGAATATATTCATTTAGTTGATTTAGATGGAGCTAAAAGTGGAAGCAGCAAAAATCATGAATTAGTAATTAAGATAGCTGGTATGTTGAAAATTCCTGTTGAATTAGGAGGAGGAATACGATCTTTTGATACTATAAAATACCTTTTAGATAATGGAGTTTCAAGAGTTATTTTAGGTACTATAGCGATGGAAGATGAAGAACTATTAAAGAAAGCTGTATCTGTATATGGTGAGAAGATAGCAGTAGGAATTGACTGTAAAGATGGCAGAGTTTACGGAAGAGGATGGCTTCAAGGCAGTGATCTTGATTATATTGAGTTTGCAAAGAAAATGGAATCACTTGGAGTAAAAAATATAATCGTTACTGATATTTCTAAAGATGGGACCCTTGAGGGGCCTAACTTAGATATGTTAAAGAAGCTTAAGGAAACAGTAGATATAGATATAACAGCATCGGGTGGAATAAGAGATATAGAAAATATAAGAGACCTAAATGAAATTGGACTTTATGGAGCAATAACAGGAAAAGCAATTTATGCAGAGACTTTATCACTTAAAGAAGCAATAGAATTAGTAAAAAACTCATAGATATTAGCAGATGTTGAGTTCTATACTGATGGAAGGGGGCATTATTGATGCATACAAAGAGAATTATTCCCTGCCTTGATGTAAAGGAAGGGCGAGTAGTGAAAGGAATTAATTTTGAAGGTCTTGTTGATGTAGGTGATCCAGTGGCACTTGCAGAATATTATAATAAACAGGGTGCAGATGAATTAGTATTTCTGGATATAACAGCAACTCATGAAAAAAGGGGTATAATGGAAAAGGTTGTTGAAAGTGTGGCAGAAAAGATATTTATTCCTTTTACTGTTGGCGGAGGATTAAGGAGCATTGAAGATATAAAGGCTATTTTAAGAGCAGGAGCAGATAAAGTCAGCTTAAATTCTGCAGCAGTAAGAAATAAGAACTTGATAAAAGAAGGAGCATTTTATTTTGGAAATCAGTGTATCGTTTTAGCGGCAGATGCAAAAAAGAGAAGTGATGGAACTGGATGGAATGTTGTGATAAATGGCGGAAGAATAGATACAGGAATTGATCTATTAAAGTGGATTGAAGAAGCAACATCATTAGGTGCTGGAGAAATATTACTAACATCAATGGATGCAGATGGAACTAAAAAAGGATTTGATCTTGAACTTACAAAAGCAGTAAGTAATATAACCAATGTTCCTGTAATAGCATCAGGGGGATGTGGTTGTCTTGAAGATTTCTATGATGTATTTAAAGATAATACTGCAGATGCAGCGCTTGCAGCATCACTTTTTCACTATGGAGAATTAACAGTAGGTAAAGTTAAAGATTATCTAAATAAAAAGGATATTTCAGTAAGACTTTAAACAGTTGAAAGCTGAGAGTTAAAAGATGAAAGTTAAAGGGAGAAATTTATTAATATCCATCTTAACTATCAACTATACACTTTCAGTTACCAGCTGAATAAACACTCTCAACTGAAGAAGGGGGTACATATGGATATTTGTAATAGAGTTGAGCAGGTAGATTTTAAAAAAGGTGATGGTCTTGTACCAGCAATTGTCCAAGATTATAAAACCAAAGAAGTACTAATGCTTGCATACATGAATGAAGAAAGCCTGAAAAAGACATTAGAAGGTGATACAACATGGTTTTACAGCAGAAGCAGAAATGAACTTTGGAATAAAGGAGCTACTTCAGGACATTTTCAATATGTCAAGGAAATAAAGATAGACTGTGATAATGATACTATCTTAGTGTTGGTAGATCAAAAAGGAGCAGCATGTCATACTGGAAATAGGACATGTTTTTATAGAGATTTATAGATTGATACAGGAAGTGAATTAAAGCTATAAAATTAAAATTGGGGGGAAAGTAAATGAAAGAAAATATTAGTGCTTTATATAACGTAATTTTAGAAAGAAAAAATAATGGAAGTGAAGGTTCATATACAAAATATTTATTTGAAAAAGGCGTAGATAAGATTCTTAAAAAAGTTGGAGAGGAATGTACAGAAGTAATAATAAGCTGTAAGGAAGATAATAAACAGGAGCAGATTAATGAAATATGTGATCTTACTTATCATTTACTCGTGTTAATGGCTGAAATGGGCATATCCGTAGAGGAAGTGTCAGATGAACTTGGAAAGAGAAGGTCAAAGATAAACAATTTTAAAGGTGAGAGAAAACCTATTGAAAATGTATAAAAACATAATATGAATTTCAATAACCTTTACGATAGAATTAGTTTTAAACTAGTTCTATTTTTTTATTAACATTTCAAGAATCAGTGGAATTGTAATAAAGCATTAAAAATTCATTATTACAATTCCATATCTTATGTAAAGAGTATATATAGTAAAAGGGTTAATTGTTGCAGTGCAGAGGTGATTATATGAATAATCGATTCAGGCATGGATATAAACGATTTTATTGATAAAGCTAATAAATACTTATATGAGGCAAAAAACTCGGGCAAAGGTAGATTTGTTATGTACATGAATAAATCTTAAGAGTATAATAGAAAAAAAGCTCAAAAATAATTATTTAGGGAGTTTATTATATAGAAACTTTGTAAATCATACAAAAGTTCAACAAGGAAAGGATGAACGTATAATGAAAAAGATACCTTTTTCACCACCAGATATAACAGAAGAAGAAATACAGGCAGTATGTGAAGTCTTAAGAAGCGGATGGATAACATCAGGTCCGCAGCTTGCTAAGTTTGAAGAAGGCATAGAAGATTATTGTAAAGTAAATAAGGCATTGGCATTAAACAGTGCTACAGCAGCAATGGAATTAGTCTTAAAGGTTTTTGATATAAAAGAAGGAGATGAAATAATAACAACTCCTTACACATATACAGCAACATCAAGCGTTGCAGTCCACAGAGGAATAAAGCCAATTTATGTTGATGTTAAGAAAGATACTTTTGAAATGGACATAGATAAGGTTG
>JAEWQX010000143.1 GCA_023399035.1 Bacillota bacterium
GTGTGTCTCTGTCAAATTCAGGTCCAAAAACCTTTTCAACAAATTTGCCATAAAAACAGTAGCCTATTATTAATAAAGCAAGAGATACAAAGAAACTAACCATTACTATTCCTCCTTTTAGAATATAGATAAATTATAAAAATAAATTATTTCTTTATTAGATTATATACATTGAGTATTTATAATATTATTAAATATAGAAAATATTTAACAAATTTTTTAAAATGTAATTTACTTAATAGATAATGCATTTAAATTTACTAGAGAAAATGGCTATGTGAAAGTGCATTCATTTTATGATGATGAGATAATAAAGATAAGTATTGAAAACAATGGCAGACCAATAGATGAAGAGGATGTACAGTTCATATGTGAAAGATTTTATAAGGGTGATAAATCTCATAATGAAATAGGATCAGGACTTGGATTATCTCTTGCAAAGGAAATAATGCGTAATTTAGTAAAGCATCATATGTATCTGAATCATTAGGTGACTATAGAAGTTACAGCTGTAACATGAAGTAGAATAATTATGAGAAATTGCGCATTCAAACTGGATGACGCTTTTTTCTTATACGCATAATTTATACATAATGCCTGCATAATGTTTAGGGTACAGGAAGTTAAAATAAACAGAGGAAGAAGGAATAGTTATAGCAAGTTATGCAATGCTGTATTCAATAGAAAGATATTTCACTGAGCAGATGAGAACTGACAACTTGATGATTTAAAATATAAGAATGGTTCAGTTTATAAGTATAATAGGCATTATTGCTGGAATTGTATGTATAATCTATATAAAGAAATTTTCGGAAAATAAAAATTACGTACATTCTTAGAGAACTGATGAAATAATGTTAAAAATAAGATCTGTTAAAAGTTTGAGAAAGGTGTAAATATGAAATTAAAAGTTTTAGTAGATAATAATACATATATTGATCAATATTACTGTGGTGAGCCGGCAGTATCATATTATATTGAAGATGAGGATACTAAGTTATTATTAGATGTAGGATATTCAGATTTATTTTTAGATAATATGGACAAGTTCCGACTAAATATAGAGGATATTAATACAATTGCAATTTCTCATGGACACAATGATCATACTAGAGGACTTCAATATTATTTTAAGGATAATCATAAAAATAAAGTTACAATTGTGGCTCATCCAGATGCATTTAAGGAAAAAGTGATAGATGATTTAAAAATATGCTCACCAATACTAGAAGATGAACTTAATGAAAAATGCAGGCTGGTTTTATCAAAAGAACCAGTCAAGTTAAGCAGGAACATTACTTTCTTAGGTGAAATTCCACAAAGCAATGATTTTGAAATAAGAAAACCTATTGGAAAGCAGTGTTCTCATGGTTGTTATGAAGATGATTATATATTTGATGATACTGCTCTTGTATATAAAAATGAGTATGGAATTTATATAATAACAGGATGCTCTCACAGTGGTATATGCAATATTATAGAATATGCAAAAAAGGTTTCGAATGATAGCAGAGTTTTAGGTGTGATAGGTGGATTCCATTTGTTTGATGGTAAGGATGAACGAGTTAAGAAGACTATAGAATATATAAAGAAGAATAATATAAGTGAACTTTATCCATGCCACTGCACGTCCTTTGCTGTAAGAGCAGAAATGTATAAATCCATTCCAGTGAAAGAAGTAGGAGTAGGACTTGAACTGAAATGGTAAGATAATCAGAATTTATGAGTATTCTGTATTGACAGTTAATGGAATAAGGTGTATCGTGAAAGTAAATAATTAGGAGGAAGGGTGATTTATTATGTGTAATAGAACAATGTTTCTGGCTATTGAAGAAGCTTCAATCAATGTTATATCTAGATGCATTGTGAGGAGCGTAATCATAAATCATCCTTCTTATGAGGATTAGAAGTTATACAATATTAATAAATAGAAGATAAAGATTAAATTTAGGCAGCATTATGTAAAATAAGAAGTATAAGTTTATGAAGACAGTTAAGCTGTTTTTATGAATAATATCAAGTAAAGAAAATTTATAGTTTTTTATAGACTATTTGTTTTACTTATTAACTATTACTTATAAAATATTATTATTGCTATGTTCTATTTGTTGTATAAACTTTTATTGATTTATGATTATAATTATTAAGAAGCTGAGAGCAATGTATCTGCTTTCAGCTTCTGTTTTTTGTAAATTTTATTAAAAGCAGAAGACTGAAATATGTTTTCTGTTTTTTATTGTTTTATTTTATTATTGCTTATATAGAAAAATATGGTAAAATAGGTTTTATAATATACATCATGGAAAGAAGGTGAGGAATAGTTATTAGTTTAAATATAAATTTGTTTTACATTCACATATAAAATACGTCTATGTAGTTCATATTTTTAATTATGATATTGGGGGTATATTACATTGACAGAGGAATTAAAATCAAAAGAATTCTATGTATATGAATTAGAACATAAATGTGTAAAAACAAATGTTAAATGTATAGTAAAAGGGAATATCAATAGTAAAAATATAAAGAAAATAATCTATTATATACTATACAAGTATAATATTTTAAAAAGTTCAGAGATTTTAACACAATTTGATATTAAAGATATATTAGTAAACTATTATGGATTCGAAGAAATAAATAATGCAGATGTATATGAAAAAATTGAGTTAAATCATTTATTGAAAAATTTTTATAATATTGAAGAGAGTAACAACATAGTAATTAATGGATGTAAATATGAAGCAAAGGGAGTAAATGAGATACTAAGACATTTAATATATAATGCAATTGAAAGGTTTAGATAAAAATAATCTGATTAACTGAGGTGATTAATGCTGATTAAATGCTGATGCATGGATAATCGGTGGTGGATTTATGAATAAAAAAAACATAAAAAAGTATATGATATTATTTTTCATAACAGTAGCTTTTTGTATGAATATTGATTCTAATATTAAAGCAAGTGAATCAGTAGCAGCAAGAGAAAATTCTGCGAAAATTTTTAAATTATCATTAGACTATTATGAAAAGGATAAAATGAAAATTGCGGA
>JAEWQX010000132.1 GCA_023399035.1 Bacillota bacterium
CAACCTTATCTATGTCCATTTCAAAAGTATCTTTCTTAACATCAACATAAATTGGCTTTATTCCTCTGTGGACTGCAACGCTTGATGTTGCTGTATATGTGTAAGGAGTTGTTATTATTTCATCTCCCTCTTTTATATCAAAAACTTTTAATACTAATTCCATTGCTGCTGTAGCACTGTTTAATGCCAAGGCCTTATTTACTTTACAATAATTTTCTATGCCTTCTTCAAACTTAGCAAGCTGTGGACCTGATGTTATCCATCCGCTTCTTAAGACTTCACATACTGCCTGTATTTCTTCTTCTGTTATATCTGGTGGTGAAAAAGGTATCTTTTTCATTATATTTCATCCTCTCTTATTTAAACTCTGAATTTACTATAATTTAAGCGTTCATCTTATATAAGAATAATACAGCTGTCTAGAATCGATTTTCCAATTCTATAATATTTCCTCTTCAGAAATTATTATAATTTCCTCCCCTGGGTCAGAGTCAATACTAAGAAATTATTTATTAATATAATTTCCTGACTGTTATTGTAAAGCTTTTTGCTTCATGAATTCATTATACTATGATAATATATCTTTTTCTTGTTATTTTTCTTAATTCTTATAAATATTAAATGGTCGTATATAATAAGCATGAAAATGACAATTAAATAAATTAAAAGCATAAATTCAATGTACATATGATAATATACATTTTAATTTATGCTTAATTTATTTATCATCCTTATTATGAAATGAGCTGAAATCTTCTGTATTAAAAATCTGTTTTATCATTATTTATTATAAAATCAGCTATAACTTCTGCAAGTTTATCTATATCATTGAAATTAATATTTTCAGGATTGTCACTATTATTGTGAATATATTTATATATATTGTCCTGACTTATGTATATATTAGAAATCCCTGCCTTTTCAAAACTCAAGCTGTCACTGTTTCCGCCTTTTAAAGGTACATCAGAATATGAAAGCCTGTTATACTTAAAGCATTTCTTCATATCTTCCGTAAGCTTATCAGACCTTGCACTTGTATTATTAAGGGTTATACTGCCTGCATTTTTTCCCCCTACACAATCTATATTTATATTATAGATATTGGAATATCTTCCTTTTATCTTTTTTACAAATGCACTGCTTCCCTGAAAATCTGTTTCCTCTCCATTAAAGAACACAAATATTATATCCCTTGCATAATTTCTTTTATCTCCCTTGTCTTTAAGAATCTCTGCAGTCTTTACAACTGCTGCAACACCTGAAGCATTATCTAATGCTCCCCTCTTCATCCTGCCTTCATCTTTTCTGCTTCCAATGTTGTCAAAATGTGCACTTATTACGACACCTTTTGTACTGTCACTGCCTTTTATCATTCCAGCAATATTATTAACAGATTTATACTGGCAGTTTTCATCATCTATTACATTATATTTGGGATAAACCCACTGAGTATATGGAACACAATAACGTTTTCCAATTACAGGCTCCAGGTTCATTTCCTTGAGTATTCCTGAAAGATATTCTGCACTCTTTTCATTTCCTTTTGAACCTACAAGTCTTTGAGCATATTCATCACTGCATAGTTTTTCTACAATTTCTTTTGTACTATATACCTTACCTTCTTTAAATTTAAATATTGAAGGCAGTGCATGAGGCTTAAATTCATTAAATACTGAAACTTCACTGGCTGTTGAATTTAAGATGATATCATCACATAAGAGTGAGTTATCCATAAGTCTGCATTTTTCCATGCTTTCATATATTGATGATTCCCTATGATGATTTATTATTTTATTGCCATATTTAATAACTGAACAAAGCATTGTAAAAATTATCAATAATATTAGAAATTTATCTGTCACAAAGTTTTTCTTTATAATCCCACCAGCTTTCCATGAACTATTCAGCCAGATATTAGTTACACATTTTCATAATATATCTTATTACACCCAATATTAACTTTTCTCTTTTATATCAATATTATGTAACATGTGCATATTTTAATTACAATTTTTCCAGAAAGTATTGTATAATATATGTATATTTGTATTTTTCTTCTGGATTGTAAATATTTTTAGACAGCTTTACATATAAATTATTATTTCAACTTTAATTTTAGTTAAAGGATTGTAATACATACTCTTGCATATTAAGGAGCTGATCAACATGTTTAGAAGAAATAAAAAATACTTTTTACTCCTGACAGTTATTATTTTAATTTTATCAATTTTTATACCTGTTAATAACATTTCATCTTCCAATATATCTGCAGAAGATGGAGTGATATCTTTTCCGGACTATAACCTTTTAAAAGAGGATAATGCCATGCTTGATGGTCAGTGGGATTTATACTATAATGAACTGCTTTCTCCTGATGATTTGAAAAATAGAAAACCGGATACTTTCTACAATATTCCTGGACGTTTAAGCAGTCAAATTGATAATGCACGAACAGGATATATGACACTCCACTTAAAAATTAATGTGCCTGAAGATGATGTTTATGGAATATATTTTTCTGAAATATTCACTTCAGCTAAAATATGGATAAATGGCATAAACTACGGAGGTTATGGTACTGTGGCAGAAAGTCTAGATGAAGAAAAAGCTAGCTATAAACCTCAGTATCTTTATTTCCCTTCAGAAAATAAAGAAATTGATATTGTAATAAATACAAGTGTTTACAGGGAAATAAAGCCATATCTGCGTTCTCCTATATTTGGACTAAAAGATAATATAATGAAGATTAATTTAATGAAGGTTTCTATGGATGGACTTACAATAGGAGTCATGCTTATCATGATCATTATTAATGCAGGATTTTTCTTTGCAAGTACAAGAAAGAAAAGGCATATTTACTTTTCAGCAATATGCTTCATACTTATTTTAAGATGTCTTGTATTTAACAGCAGGCTTCTTGTTCAGTTTTTCCCAGGAACTCCATATGAATTAATAAGTAAAATTGCCGCAATTACCTTTTACTTGTGGGTAGCATTATATATATTCTTTTTAAATGATGTCTTTGACAATAAGATTAAAATTGTAAAGCCGGCAGCTGCTTTTGGAACATTTTTCACACTACTCTGCATATTCACTTCGAATATGGTTTATGATAATATTCAGATTATATCTCACATAATAATTGCAGGCTTTATAATATATCTCCTATGGTTTATTCTTAAAGAAATTAAAAATAAAAATAAGAAAGCCCAATTAAACTTTCTTTCATTTATTATATTATGTATTGCTGCCATAAATGACATACTTGTAAATAACGCTGTTGTTCCCAACCAATACTCAGCACTTTATGGTGGAATACTTTTTGTAATTATGGAATTGCTTTACATTTTTACAGATTACCAAAAAAGCATGAAAAAACTTGAAAACTTGAACAGGGATGGACTTACTACACTTTATAACAATAAATATATTAAGACCCTTTTATCACAGCTTATTCAAAGATATATAAACTGGAAGGAAAGATTCTCTCTCCTCATGATTGATATAGATAACTTTAAATCCATAAATGATACTTATGGACATATGTTTGGTGACAGGGTAATTCTCGATGTAGCTACTATCCTTCTAGCTATTTCTGATGATAAAGGATATGCTGGTCGTTTTGGGGGAGATGAATTTATTCTCATTCTTCCAGGTGCAGATGAAAAAGAAGCATTTGATACGGGAATGGAAATTATGAAAAAACTTGAGCATTTAAATGAGCTTAACCATGCTGAAAACCCCATATCAGTAAGCATCGGCGTATATGAAAATACATGCACAAGTGTACAGGACTGCATGAATAATGCGGATTATGCTATGTATAAATCAAAGACAGGAGGAAAAAATCAAATCAGCATGATAAATTCAGCTATAATTTAATTTAATTTTAGAAAATCTATTTTGATTCAGAATTAAAACATATTATAATATATCTATAAGCTATAAAACTGCTTAGCTATACAGCTCTTCTATTATATAATGAGTGAAATGATATTTTGATCATAATAATCTGCATGTAATCTTTCATTCTATGAAATATTTAATTCATTTGTGAACTAAGTTCATATTAAAAATTTATTAATCTATAAAACAGAGAGGTTGATACATATGGAAATTGAAAGAAAATGGTTGTTTAAATCAATTGCAGCACCAGAAGGTACTACAGTTCTTGGCGAATATTTTTATAAACAGGCATATATAAGTATAAATCCTGAAGTACGAATACGAGCTCGAAGAGCTGCAGGTGAGGATAACTTCACTTATGCCTTGTGTATAAAAAGCAAAGGTAGTATTGAAAGAATTGAAGTTCAAAAAGAACTTACAGAAAAAGAATTCCATGAACTTATGATAGTAGGAAATATAAATGAAGATGATTTTATAACAAAGCATTTTTATAGATATGTAGTTAATAGACATGAACTCACTTTAGGAGCTGCTGATATTGGTAAGCCTACTGAATTCTTTTATGGTGAAATAGAATTTAATTCTGTGGAAGAAGCTGATGCATTCACTGCTCCTGACTGGTTTGGAGAGGAAGTTACTTCTGATCCCCAATACAGGATGTCAAATTTTTGGGAGAGAACGCGTTTAAAAAATAAATAATAATTAATCATTTAAAAAATAGAGTGTTCCTTGTTTACTTGACGAAGCACTCTATTTTTTAGTATACTCATTTATTTAAAATGATTTAAAAATTATAAATGTTTATAATTTAGATTATTATTACATTTATACCTTTTTATTTTAGAATTTCCCCTTTGATATATTCCCTTATTTCATCGAGATTCTTAAAATTAGCTTTACAGCATTTTAATATTGCTTCATCAGCTTCTTTTAAATCCTCAACATGAATTGGAAACATACCTGCATTATATGCTGCATTAATTCCTGCTGGCGAATCTTCTATTACAATACATTCACTTGGATTAACCCCTATTTTTTCTGCTGCCTTTAAGAATATCTCAGGGTCTGGCTTTAAATTCTTTATTTCATCTCCACATACTACATCATCAAAAAGCTCTTTTATTCCTGCCATCTTAAGCTGGATTTCTGCACGCCACATTCTTGCGCTTGTTGCAAGAGCTGTCCTTATATTGTTTTCCTTTAGATATGTAAGTATTTCTTCTGCACCTTTTTTCATTGGAACTCTTCCTGATTCTATGATTTCTTTAAGTATTCGGTCCTTATCCTTGTACATTTCTTCAATTGGAAGATCATCTCCAAAAGTGCTCTTAAATGTCCTTATTGCATTATCTCTTCCTGTTCCCATTATAGATATATATGTTTCTCTTTTCAGGTCATATCCATAACTTTTAAATACCTTTGTCCACGTATCTAAATAAGCCTTTTCTGTATCAAAAATAACTCCATCCATATCAAATAGTACACCTTTTAATTTATCCATTTTTCTCTCCTAACAATAAAATTATAATTATATATCTAAACTCATTAACTATATTTTAACACATTGTCAGATTTATTTTATAATAATATAATTCTTAGGTTTTATTTTTTAATATAAAATTTGTTATATATCACTGCATTGTTTGTATATGTTTTCTTTGCACTATACAATCATTAATAAAAAAATTAATTAATCCATCAAAAATTATTCTCTACATAATATAAAAAACTTGAAATCTCTAAAAAAGCTCTTCCCAATAAATTAGGAAAAGCTTTTTAAATTATCTATATAAACTATCTTTAACTCAGGGTTATACGCCTGGAACCCATGCACCGCTTGAATTTACATAGTATCCATTTACTCTTGTATTTGCAGCCATAGTTCCATCACTCCAGAAGTAATACCATACTCCTCCTATACATCTCCAGCCGCTCTTAGCCATCATACCTTCATATCCATAGCTGTCACTTACTGGATTGAAGTAGTACCAGTATCCATTAATCTTCTGCCATCCAACTTTCATAGCACCTTGATTTCCATCTGAATTAGGATTCAAATAATAATAAGCCCCATTTAAATTAATAAATGCTGTAGCCATCTGTCCATTTCCATAGAAATAATACCAGTTTCCTAATTCGTAATACCAGCCAGTTCTCTTGCTGCCATCACTATAATAGAAATACCAATATCCACCTTGCTTAACCCATCCGCTTGGCACTACATTAGAAGTTCCATTATTATTTGTTCCTGAACCATTGTTATTGCTGCTGTTATTATTGTTATTATTGTTGTTATTATTATTGCTATTATTTCCATTATTATTATTGTTATTGTCCGATGTTCCTGAAGCAGCTTTACCATTTACAACTGCTGCATATATTTCATTTGAAGTGCTCCATGCAACAAAGTTATTTTCATTATATACATCAAGCCTGTTTAATGAAGTATCACATGTATAAATATCTGAAGGTGTTAACCCATTAAATTTGAATATCTTGCCTTTATTTATTCCCCATACATTTCCGTCTACATCAATACATGGTGAACTTCCGCTTGTAATATCATGTTTCTCATCATCAGCAGCCTTTACAAGATAAACATCAAGCTTATCACTTCCTCCGTCAAGTGCAACCTTATTTTTTTCCATAGAGAACTTTGTTACCTTTATTTCATCACTGGCTGTTTTCTGAGTAAGATAAAGAGTTCCCTTCTTTACGCTGTATATTGAATCTGAACTGCTTAAGCTTGATGATGTTATAAGATTTACTGCCTTATCACTGTCTTCATCCTTAAATCCATCAGTAAGCATATACGAATCTACAGACTTAGGAAGATCTGCTCCATCCTTATTGCCACTTCTGCTCTTTGAAATCTTCTGAACGAATGTCTGATGATCTTCTGAACCAGATGTGCTGCCTCCTGATACACCTACTTCAGTAAGTGTATAAATATAATCATTATCCTGTGCAATTACGTTCATTGAGATTAACTCTGCAGTCACATCGTTGTTTGCTTTTCCAAACTCATCTATATTTACAGTCTTTCCACCTGAAATAACTCTTAGATTTGCCTTGCTTGAAGCATCCACATAAGTTCCACTATTATTTACAAATCCTATGAACTTGCCATCACTTGTGACATTATCATGGTTTTCAGCATCACTTCCTGGAGTTGCTGTGTATTTATACCATACATCTCCAAATTGTTTCTGTCCTATACGCTCAAGATTACTCTTATCTACAGATACGTTTTTACCATATCTGTCTGTATTCTTTAAAGTCCTCTTCAAAGAATTGGCTGCATCTTCCTGCTTGTCTTCTACTGTTGTTCCAGTATCTATTTTCCCTGAAGATATATCAACAAGATAATTTTCTGAATCTGATTCCCTTGCAATTACATATTTATCACCATATTTAACATTGTAATCATCATAATCATCTGCTTTATCAACTTCTGTATCTTTACTATTATCACTTACGTATACAGAATTGCTGCCATCATCCTTATATCCCTCATAAATATACCTGCCATTATAAGCTACTGCGCTGTCAAATTTTCCATCCTTTGTTTTAACTGAAGTTGCGGCACTTGCTGGAATTATTGAAATTACAGATGCAGCTGCAACTAATAATGCTGTTATTTTAGCTCGTTTAAACATGAACTATCCCTCATTCCTGTATAATAAAACTGATTGGCATTTCCACCTTTCGCTATATAGTACAAGATATGATTTATTTTAAGGTACCATTTTTTGTAAAATATAAATTTTATATAAACAAATTATAAACAATATATAAATAACTCAGTATATTAACTTTTCTAGACTTCAAATCCAAGACCTTTTACAAGATCTATATCATCACTTGTCTTTATTCCTGAAGTTGTTAGAAGATCTCCTGATATTGCAGCATTTACACCACTTTGAAATACTTTCTTTCCCTTATCATCTAAAAGAGCACGTCCCCCAGCTAGCCTTATCTGTGTCTTTGGCATTATAAACCTGAATAGTGCAACAGTTCTGAGGACTTCATCATAAGAAATATGCTTCATATTTTCAAGTGGTGTTCCTTTTATAGGATTAAGTATATTTATTGGAACGCTATTTACATTAAGCTCCCTTAATGTAAATGCCATATCTACCCTGTCTTCCATAGATTCACCCATACCTATTATCCCACCGCTGCATACCTGGAGCCCAGCCTTCATCGCATTCTTTATTGTTGCAATCTTTTCATCATATGTATGAGTTGTACAGATATTAGGAAAATATCTTCTTGAAGTTTCAAGATTGTTATGATATCTTGTTACACCTGCTTCCTTGAGCTTTTTCAATTCTTCATATGATAATAACCCATGGGATGCACAAAGTTCTATACTGCATTCATCATTAATATTATTGTAAATATCCGCCACTTCATCTACTTCTTTGGAAGTGAGCTTCCTGCCAGACGTTACAATTGAAAATCTATGAACACCCTGAGAACAATTTGACTCTGCACTCTTCAATACCGTATCAGAATCTAAAAGCCCATATTCCTTTGCATATGTCCTAAAGTGTACTGACTGTGCACAGTATCTGCAGTTTTCGCTACATCTTCCGCTCTTTCCGTTTATTATTGTACATAAACTGAATTTATTTCCGCATAATTTCCTTCTTATTTCATCTGCACCTTTCATAAGCTGATTAAGATCTTCATTTTGGATTTTTAAGATTTCTTCCTTATTCAGCATACCTCCATTAAGCACTTTTTCCTTAAATTTTTCAATATCGCCCACTATTATTCCCTCCATTAAATACCTTTATATATTACAATCTGAAACACATAATATTTCTTCAAATGATTCAGGTGAACTTTCTCACCATAATTGTCTATCACATAATTAAATCGAATTATATTGATTAAAATCTAAAAGACCAGTATAAATATATTATTCTCTAAAAGCTGCTAAATTCAGTAGTCACTAATATTAATTAAGCTTTCCCAACATTCTGGGAAATTCCCAGTTTAAAATATATTAACTTACTGCAATATATAATTAATATAATTCTTAATATGATATATCTATTTTTTATACCCTAAAATAATTAAACAATCATTCTAAAACAATTTGAATTTTAAAGAATTATATCCTTTTTTTGTATTTCATGCTTTATACTTATTGTACATAGAATATTTTTCATTGTCAACTTTATAACTTAATTAAGTTTACAATTGTAATAAAAAATTCATTCCAGATAAATATTTTTTATATCCAGAATGAATTAAATCTTTATATTTTATTGCCTGTTTATCTTACCCATGCACCACTTGAATTTACATAATATCCATCAATCCATGTATTTGCTGCCATCTTTCCATCACCATAATAGAAATAATACCATTGTCCATCTATATACTGCCATCCTTTTCTCATCATGCCGTAAACTCCGCTGTCAGTACTTCTGTTAAAGTAATACCAGTATCCGTTTATTTTCTGCCATCCGCTCTTCATTATTCCCACACTTGAAGATGAGCTTTCGTCTAGATAATAGTAAGCTCCATTAAGGTTTATAAATCCTGTAGCCATCTTTCCATCACTATAGAAGTAATACCAGCTTCCATTATTGTATAGCCATCCTGTCTGCATCCATCCTTTTTCTTTTGACCCTGAAACCTGAGGATTGAAATAATACCAGTATCCATTTATACATTTCCATCCTGTTATAAGCTTTCCTATATTAGCGGATGATGGTTCAAGATAGTAAATTACATCAGTTCCAAGCTTTATGAATTCTGTAGCCATCTGTCCATCACTATAAAAGTAATATCTTGCTCCGTCAATGTCCTTCCAGCCTGTTGCAAAAGCATTGGTGTTTTCAACATAATATCTCTTTCCGTCTATAACATTCCATCCTTCCTGTCTTTGTGATGGATCATCTGTAACATTTACATTTCCTCCATTTGAAGTCTGTACACTATCAATTGATTCATTCATACTTAAGATACTGTCTTCGGGCTTCCTGCTTATATTATCAACTATAGACTGTCCCCATACAACCTGATCAAATACTGGCGAATTAGAAAATGCATATGTTGCTATCTTATTCCTTATAGGAAATTCTCCATCAGTAAGGCTGCTGCAGTTTGAGAAAGCATATGGTTCAACAAAAGTAAGGTTGTTTTCAAAAACTGCCTTTTTAAGATTTGCACAGTTTTCAAATGCACTCTGCCTTACTTCAATCATGCTTTCAGGTATCTTTACACTTGTAATATCATTGTTTCCTGATAATACTCCTTGTCCTACTGCAAGAACACCTGAAGGAATAACAACTTCTCCACTCTTGTCCTTTGCATCAATAAGAACCTTATTGATAATCAAAAAGCCATCATTGTATTTCTGATTTTCAATCCACTTTGTTCCTGCAAAAGAGCTGAGGCTTATACGTGTTGTTGTGCTTGGCATATCTATCTTTTCAAGATTTATGCATCCAGAAAATGCATTATCATGTATCTTTCTCACACATGATGGTATCTTTATGCTTTTAACAACAGGAAATTCCCTAATATACCTGTCCATAACTGTAAGTCTCATTATTCCTGTGACTTTCATACCATTAAGCTCTGAAGGTATCTGTATGTTTTCCTTAAGATTCTCTAAACCAAAAAGGCATACTGTTCCATCTTCATATTTATAGTATTTCCACTTATTACCATAAATATCAGTAGCCTCTTGTGGAAGTTCAGAATCCAGAATTCCAACTT
The DNA here is from genome assembly GCA_023399035.1 of Bacillota bacterium. Classification (GTDB taxonomy): domain Bacteria; phylum Bacillota; class Clostridia; order Clostridiales; family Clostridiaceae; genus Clostridium. Next base: position 10,651 of record JAEWQX010000132.1, read on the forward strand.
CCTTATATTCAACCATTTCGTGATATGGATCTGCATGAGCAGTAATAGTATTTTGTGCAAAAATCGAAATCGAACTCAAGCATGCTGCCATAAGCCCAATTATAATCTTGTTTTTCTTAATCATTATTTCACCCTCTATTAATTTTTCCTCATTTTACTATAATAATACAATTTATATTTTTCTTTTTAGTACTGTATTTCTAATTTACATATAAATATATATAAATATTATAATTTCCTATGCAAAATAAAAGTGCATTAAATATTAGAAATATATCTAAATATTAAATGCACTATAAAATATTCATTAATCTGTTTATATTATCACTTTTTATGATCTTCATATATACATTCAGCAGGGATTTATAATCTTTTTTATTTTATGGTTCCACCTTCAACAACAAGACTATCTTCAAATTCTTTTCCATATACTGACTCCAAAGTTTCTTCATAAGCCTTGTGTACAAAATTTTCACGTCCTAAAGCTTCAAGTTCAGTGTTTATCCACTCTTTAAGCTCTGTATTTCCTTTTGCTACAGCCGGTGCAATTGTATCCTCATTTCCTAATGATGAAACGCCCACAGTGAATCCAGGATTGTCCTTAGCCCATGCAATAACCTCTGTATTATCACTTAATATACCATCTCCACGTCCATCTTTTAACGCCTGGAATATTTCTGAATACTGCTCATATTTCATAAGTTCTACATCTGGATGATTTTCTGTCATAAATGTCTCTGCTGTTGTGCCTTTTGCTACAATAATTTTTTTGCCCTTAAGTTCATCTTCTGACTTGATAGGATCATCTTCTGGTGAAACTATTCCTAGGGATACTTTCATATAAGGATCTGCAAAATCCACCTTTTCCTTTCTCTCATCTGTAACAGTGAAGTTTGCCATTATTATATCAACCTTGTTTGATTCAAGATAAGCAACCCTACTTGCAGCATCTACAAGTACAAATTCTGCTTTTGATTCATCGCCTAAAAGATCTTTTGCAAATTTCTTTGCAATATATACGTCAAAACCTTGATTTTCACCATTTGAATCTACATATCCAAAAGGCGCCTTATCACTGAATACACCGATCTTTATAGTGCCTCTCTCCTTAATATCTTCAATAGTGCTCTTATTAGCCTGTCCAGAACTGGTGCTTCCGTTTGATGATGATGTGCTTCCGCATCCAGATAATGAAGCTGCTGCTAAAACTCCTGCTACAATTAAAGCTGATAATTTTCTTAATTTTTTCATAATCATTCTTCCCTTCTATTTTAAATTTACAATATTATTGATAGCTGAATATATTTAAGAACTGTCCTGCACGTTCAGTACTCGGATTAGTAAAGAATTTATCAGGACTTGATTCTTCGCATATCCTTCCTTCATCCATGAATATTATCCTGTCTGCAACTGCTTCTGCAAATCCCATTTCATGAGTTACAATAACCATTGTCATGCCCTGTTTAGCGAGACCCAGCATAACATCCAGTACTTCTCTGACCATTTCAGGATCTAGTGATGCAGTAACCTCATCAAATAAAATCACTTCAGGATTCATGCATAATGCCCTTACTATAGCTATCCTCTGCTTCTGACCTCCTGAAAGCTGTCTTGGATATGAATTCTTTCTATCAAGCAGTCCAACTTTTTCAAGAAGTCTTTCTGCCTGTTCTGTGACTTCAGACTTATCCCTCTTTTGAACCTTTAGAGGTCCAAGAGTTATGTTTTCAATCACTGTCATGTGAGGAAACAGCTCATAATTTTGAAATACCATTCCCACTTTTTCATGTATTTCCTGCCAGTTGATATTTTTATCGCTGAAGCTCATATCTTTAAACTTTATTTCTCCGCTCTGGATTTTTTCAATGCCATTAAGGCATCTTAAAAATGTACTCTTTCCACATCCTGAAGGTCCAAGTATTACAAGAACTTCTCCTTCATGGAGACTTAAATCTATTCCATTCAATACCTTCCTGTCATCATATTCCTTATATATATTCTTAACCTGCAATAATACAGGCCTGTTTTCCTTATCCATGATTATCCTCCTATCATATTATTATCTATCAGCTTTAAACTCTGCTGTCCATTTCCATATATTTTCTAACTATTCCATTTTGCTTCAAGATTTTTTGATATTCTTGATAATGGATAACAGATTGTAAAATATAGGAAAAATATAAATCCATATATCCAGAAAGATGCAGCTGGAAATTCAAATCTCGATGTTTCTATAATCTGCTGGCCAATTTTAACCACATCTATAACACCTATGAGCACTACAAGCGATGTTGTCTTGACCATCCTTGTTGCAAGGTTTATAGTTCCTGGAATCATTCTTCTTACAGCCTGCGGAATCAATATATACCTGTAAAGCTGTAGTTTATTTAATCCAAGGGCCTGTCCAGATTCAATCTGATGCTTTGGAAGTGACACAAGTGCACCTCTAACAATATCCCCCATTTCAGCAGCTCCCCACAAAGTAAATACGATTATAGAAACACTTTCACCGCTCAAATCAATGTTCAATACATTAGTTACTTCAAAATAAAATATAAACAGCCATACAAGTGTAGGAATTATTCTAAATGATTCAAGATAAATTTTGTTAATAAAAATGATAACATTATTTTTAGATGTTCTGATTAATCCTATAAGGATTCCCAATATAGAACCTATTATTATAGAGATAAAAGCAATTTCTGATGTTGTAATTAACCCTTCAAAAATACGCTGAAGATTTCTGCCTTGAAAAATAACACTAACTGCCGAATTCTGCATATCTCAACTTCCTTTCCAATAGCCATAAAACAAAAGATACGGGTAAAATTATAATAAGATAAGCAATAACAAGCATTGCCAGAGATTCAGATGTTCTGTAATACATACCTATGAGGTCCTTTGTAAGATTTGTTAATTCTATTATTGATATTGCTCCAAGTATTGAAGTTTCTTTTAAAAGAAATATAAAGTTTGCGCTTATTGAAGGCATGCTTATTGAAAAAGCCTGTGGAATTATAACGTACCTTATAAGCTGAGCCTTTGAAAGGCCTATACTTATTCCGCTTTCAATTTGAGTTTTTGTAACTGCTTCAAATCCGCTTCTAAAAGCTTCTGCCATATAACCTCCTCCTAAGAAAGTAAGTCCAATTACTGCACATGTAGTTTCATTCATTGTCAGCCCAAGCTTTGGAAGTCCAAAATACAAGAAAAATAACTGTATAAGCAGTGGTGTATTTCTTGAAAGCTCAATATATGCCTTTACAATACCATATAGAATCTTCACTTTAAAATATAAAATTATACTGCATGCCATACCGATTATAAATGATAATAATATTCCTATAAAACCAAGCTTAAGTGTAATGCCTGCGGCTTTTAAATATAAAGGTATATTTTCCACAACAAAGCTCCAATCAATGTTCATATCATAGCCCCCCTTCCAAGTTACACTTTATTTCCTACTATTCGTGTCGGATTACTTGTATATTATCAAATATACCCAATTTTGTCAAGATTAATTATTTAATTATTTCTATAATATAAGTTATAAGATGACATATATTTTAATAAAAAAATCACCGTCTTTTTCTCTTGTCACGCATGGTATTACCTACATACAGCCATGCTAATACTTATATATTCGCAGTTTCTGCCCTTAAAAAAGTGTACAAAAAAGCACCCAGTGTTCCAAACCGGATGCTTCAAAATTTATCTTAGAAAATTTTAATATACCCATGCACCATTTGAATTTACATAATAACTGCCAATCCATGTGTCATGAGCCATAGTCCCATCACTATAGAAGTAATACCATACTCCACCTATATATCTCCAGCTGCTCTTTGCCATCATTCCCTCATAACCATAGCTGTTACTTACTGGATTGAAATAATACCAGTATCCATTAATCTTCTGCCAGCCTACTCTCATAGCACCCTGATTCCCATCAGAATTAGGATTCAAGTAATAAAAGGCACCATTTAAATCAATAAAAGCTGTTGCCATTTGACCATTACTGTATAAGTAGTACCAGTTTCCTCCATCATAAAGCCATCCTTTCTTCCTGCTTCCATCAGGATTTCCATAATACCACGAATTTCCTATATAGTTCCAGCCCGGTCTTACCTTGTCAGATGATTCATTATTTACTGCCTGACCACTCTGGCCGCCTGAACCATTATTGACTTCTGAATTTCCATTTCCTGTGCCTGTTGAATTTGATTCCTTATGTGCTGATGGATATTTATTGTCCATTTCACTTTGAGCAAACTGTGCTCCTGGGCCAGAAAAACTTATGCTGCTGCAGAAATCAAATGCTCCATATTCTATAGTCTTTACAGTTGAAGGAATATACATATCACTTACATTCCTGCATTCTGAAAATGCAAATTCACCTATTCTGGTTACGCCTTCAGGCATTGTCACCTTTGTTATGCACTCATTATTACGGCCATCTGAAAAAGCCCCTCCTGCTATTTCCTTTATTCCATCAGGAATCTTGATTTCGCTGCTTCCATCAGTATAGTATTTTAGGAGCACTCCATTATATATACTGAAATTATTGCTGTCCTTTAAATTATCCTGCCATGGTGTCATTGTGAATGAATCCAGTCCAACACTAGTACCATCTTTATAAGAAACTTCCTTTAAATTCTGACACCCCGAAAAAGCAAAGCTTCCTATTTCTGAAACACTTGATGGAATATTGATTCTGCTTATGGCAGTTCCCTCAAAAGCACTGTGACCTATACTCTTTACGCCATTTTCTATTGTTATTTCCTTTAAGCTGCTGCAATTTGAAAATGCAAGTGAAGGTATTGATTTAACACTAGATGGAATCTTTACACTGGTTATATTATTGTTACCGCTGAAAGCTCCTTCCTGTATTTCTGTAACAGTTGAAGGTATTACCACATCTCCATCTGCGTCCTGTCCTCTTAATAGAACTCCATTTGATATAGTGAGTCCGTCACTATTGTCAGTTGTATTTTCAAGCTCACTATCTCCATCAAATGCAGTACCGCTAAGTTCATTTATAGTGCTTGGAAGTTTTGCTTCTTTTAAATATGGACATTGTGCAAAAGCATATTCATCTATTACTTCCACGCCCTCTGCTATTGAAGCCTTTGTAATATTGCAGCGTAAAAAAGCATTTTTTCCTATTCTCTTTACACTTGAAGGTATTGTAACACTGCTTATATTCTTATAATCTGGAAAACTGTCATCAAGATTTACTGTATATGCAAATGCATTATCACCAATACATCTTATGTTATCAGGTATTACAACATCACCGCTTGCTTTGTGTCCATCAACGAGAATTCCATTTATGACTACAAATCCATTTAAATCTCTGTGAGAATCAAGCCATTTTTCAGTAAATGAACCTGAACCTAATATATTTACACTTGAAGGTATCTCGATATCTGTAAGATTAGGACATCTTGCAAAGGCTCCTGATCCTATTTCCCTTACACCATCAGGTATTATTACCTTTTCCACTGGTTTTCCAAGTCTGCCATAGTCAGCACTATGCCTGTTTTCATATCCTACAATGTCCATAACAGCTGATATCTTATATCCATCAAGCTGCGCTGGAATTTCCACTACGCTTTTCAAGTCATCACTTCCAGTTGTACCTTGAAGCTGTCCATTTGAATATTCCACCTCATAAGTTCCATCAAGGCTTATAGTTCCATCATCTAATATGAAATACAGCCAGGAAAGTCCATTAGAGTCTGTTGCATAATGTCCATCAAGTCCAATTGTTGAAGTGCTGCTGTATTCACCAGCTGCATATGCAGTCTGACATGTAAAGCCGGCCATTGTCAAAGATATTGCTGCTGCAAGCATGCAGGATATAAATTTATTTCTCTTAATCATTAATTATCCCTTCCCTTAATTCTAATCTATATAATATCAATACACCATATTTTATATTTTATGGTACTATTTGCCGTATGTTATATATAATTAAACCGTCATATAAGTTTTCCTTACATAAAAAAAAGAACTCATTCCTTATAGACAATGAGTTCTTTATATTCCCCTATTATTTAAGCCCTTTTTATTTTATCTTTTGCTTATTATGCTGCGTATTCTGAATACTTAGCTTCATCTAATTCCTTTTCGCTCTTTGCAACTATTACAGAACATACACAGTCCCCCATTACATTGACTGTTGTTCTCATCATATCAAGAATTCTGTCAAATCCTATTATTAATGCAATACCTGCAAGTGGTAAGTTTGCTGACTGAAGCACCATTGCAAGAGTTATCATTCCAACACCTGGAACCCCTGCTGTCCCAACTGATGCAAGTACAGCTGTAAGTATAACTGATAAAAGTACACCCACACTTAAATCTATGTTATATACCTGTGCAATAAAAATAACTGCAACACCCTGCATTATAGCAGTTCCATCCATGTTTATTGTAGCCCCTAGTGGAAGTGAAAACGAATATATTGATTTGTTTACGCCCAAATCTTCCATTGCTTCCATGCTTACCGGAAGTGCTGCATTACTTGATGATGTTGAAAAAGTAACACCTGCAACCTTTGAATAAGCCTTATAAAATGATCCTAATGGAAGTCTTGTAAGTATCTTAAACAATCCTCCATAAATTACAAATGAATGGATAAGCATACCCAATGCTACAACACCTATGAATTTTGCAATACTGAATAATGATTCAAATCCAACAGAAAAAACAGTCTTAGTTATTAATGCACATACACCTATTGGAGCTAAAGTCATAACAAGATCTACAACTTTCATGATACAGTCATTTGCACTGTTGAATATTTTTACAAGCGGATCTCCCTTTTCACCTATAAGGTTAAGTGCAAATCCAATTACAACTGCAAATATTATTACCTGAAGCATGTTTCCTTCAGCCATAGCCTTAATAGGATTTGTAGGAATCATATCTAAGAATACCTGTACTAAAGGCTGTGATTCAGGTATTGTGTAATCCCCCTGCATTAGATTTGATAAATCAAGTCCGCTTCCAGGCTTGAATAAAAGTCCTAAACCTAATGCAAGTGTAACTGCCACACCTGTTGTAACCATATAAAAACCAATTACCTTACTTCCAACACGACCAAGCTTTTTTGCATCCCCAAATGTAGACATTCCGCATACAAGTGATACAAACACAAGAGGTACTACTGTCATCTTTATAAAATTAATAAATCCACTCCCAAGAAACTCAATGATTCCTCCAACTAAAAAATCATCTCTTAAGGATCCTTCTGGAATAAATTTAATTAGAAGTCCCAAAACAATTCCTAAAATTAAACCGATCATTATCTGACCAGTCTTGTCTTTTAATAATTTTTTCATTTCTTTTCTCCTTATTGTACTTCATTGCTTTTGCTTATATTAATATATTTCTATAGTAAAACAAAAGTATTTTTCTAAACGTATATATGTTGATCTCCAAAGCTAAACTTTTGCAAAAACGAAATTTTCCTCCAAGAAAAAATTCATTTTATTTTTACTTTCTCATATCTTTCATATTATCCAAATAAAATCTACACGCAACACTCTTGGAATATCAACGTATTATCAAATAGTCGAATATTTATGACATAATTTAATATATCATTCTTTATTAATTTTTGCAAGAATTTAATTAATAAAATTTCATTTTTCTTTATTTTACTTTAAGCATTTTTATACTGTTATGAAGTATGATCTTCCTAATATAAAGTATTTTCAAGCCTCTTCAATGTTTTCATGACACATGCAATACTGAATAATTATCACATCCAATTATTCAGTAAACAAATATTTTAGCTCATCCTCCAATCATATATCCCTTATATTTTTACTTTTTTAAATTTAAATACAACAAAATGAGGTCTTATCCACATATCCCGTGAATAAGACCTTATTGTCTTTAACATATTAAATAATCTATGTCAGTGTACTAGAAAAATATATATTAGTTAATATTTTTCTGCTATAAAATTGTAACTCTGCCAGTATCTCTTGTATCATAAAATCCTAATGCATCTATTTCAGATTTAAATTCTCCACTTTGTGTAAGCTCAATGACTTTTTTAATGAAAGGCTTTTCTAAATCACATAATTTTATTACAAGATCATATTTTTCTTCCTGAAGTGCAATAAAATCTACGCCTCTTATTTCACTAGCTGTTTTTTCATTGCCAATTCCCACATTCCCTTCACCTCTTGCAATGCTTCCTGCAACAGAAAAATGTGATTTTTTTATGTTATCATACCCTTTAATATACTGAGAATCAATATTCAATACCCTCAATTTTTCATCCAGTAGTATTCTTATGCCTGACCCTTTTTCCCTGTTTACTATTGATATATTCTTGTCTTTAAGGTCATACCAGGATTTTATTTTATGAGGATTTCCCTTTTCAACATAAAAGCCGATCTTTCTATATGCAAGATTTACAAGTGCAGCTTTTGTTCCTGGAATAAGTTTCCTCACATAAGAAGCGTTATATTCATCAGTATCGCCGTCCCATAAATGACATGAACACATTGATATTTTATCATTATATAAATCACATAGACTTGTATAGCTGCCCACATTTGATCTCAGTATTCTGTATGAATCTGAATTTTCCCTCATTTTTTCTGCAATTATGTCAAGTATCATATCCTGTCCGCTAATAATTATGTCATTTGTATTTTCTGCTATGATACTATCCCCATTTATATATTCACTGCTCATTTGCTGCGCATCCTGAGAAATGTTGTTTTTTCCAGAACTCACTCTGCCTTTTTGTCTGTTAATATATTCCTCAACATCTAATTTGTCAATTCTTATTTTTTTACCAACTTTATATGATGGAATTTCCCCTCTTTTTACCAGTTCATATACTGTGTTCTTTGTTATCTTTAAAAGCTCAGCTGCTTCAACTGCACTAAGCGACTCACTATAATTCATAAGATTCCTCCTGAACATAATTATCTTTCCTAACTATCTGCTCATTATCTTTTATCAGATATCCTTCTTATAATCATCACATTAAATAATCATTACATTTATCACTTATTTTATCACAACACCTGCTAACATGCTATTTCTTATGAAATTCATCATTTAAAATTATATAAAACATGAAAAATGCAAACACTTTATTATGAATGCTTATGTGCATAATTAATCATATGCATAACATTGAAATAAAACAGTATAAAACATAACAAAACATAACAAAATCATTCATAATTTATTGACTACGAATAATTCTAATGATAAAATTACATATAATTCAAGGATTTTCTCCTTGAATTTCTACAACTTCAATAGTTCAGATAATTTAATATAAGGGGAATTCTAATGAAAAACTTTAATAATTTATTATTTACTCTCACTGCATGTCTATTAAGCGTATCTTTTATAGGATGCGGAAACAATAGTTCGAATTCATCTGCCAAAGGAAGTATTGACAATTCCAGTAATGGTGAAAAACCTCAGATAGAGCTTATTATTTCTGCTGCTGCAAGTTTAAAGGAAGCCATGGCAGATATACAGGCAGAATACAGCAGTTCTCACCCTGAAGTTGCTTTGACTTTTAATTTTGGAGCTTCAGGATCCCTTCAGAAACAAATCGAACAGGGAGCACCATGTGATTTATTTATTTCTGCCGGCCAATCTCAAATGAAAGCTTTATATGATGAAGGTCTGCTTGAACAAGATACAGACAAAGATCTTGTAAAGAATCAGCTTGTATTAATCGGGCCTAAGGGAACTGAATTGACTTCTATCAATGACCTTTCAAGTGATTCTGTAAAGCATATAGCTTCTGGTGAGCCTTCAAGTGTTCCTGCTGGCAAATATGCTGATGAAGTATTGACCAACATGAATCTCAAGGATTCATTATATGATAAGCTTACATTTGCAAAGGATGTAAAAGAAGTTCTTGCATGGACAGTTTCCGGGAATGCAGAAGCTGGATTTGTTTATAAAAGTGATGCATTAAATTCAGATGGTGCACAAATAATCGAAATACTTCCTGAAGACAGCCATTCTCCAATAACTTATCCTGTAGCTGTAATAAAGGACAGTAAAAATATGAATGCTTCAAAAGAATTTGAAGATTTCCTATTCAGCGATACATGCAAAGCTATTTTTGAAAAATACGGTTATGAAATGGCTAAAAATATTACATAGATAATGTAATTACAAAATCATTTATATATAATTTATAAGATATTCATACATCATAAAATATAAAATAATCTTTTATAGAAAGTTTAATACAGACAGAAAGACAGGATGTATTAAACTTTTCTTATTGTATAAAAAACAATATAATGATAAATTATAAAAATAATTTAAGATTCTCATGGATGAAGCATAAAAATTCAATACATATTAACAAAATTTAAAGCCGTATGTTTTTAATGTGACTGAAATCCATAGCATTATGTACATCCTTAAGAATCTTGTCATTACTATAATATTTAAGGAGGATTTTTAATATATGGCTAATGATTACTCTCCCCTTTGGATTTCCATTAAAACTGCACTGCTGTCAACAGTAATAACATTTTTCATAGGAATAGCAGTTTCATATTTTATGGCAAATTATAAAGGGAAAATTAAAGGAGTCATTGACGGACTTCTCACTCTTCCATTGATACTTCCGCCAACTGTAGTAGGATTTTTCCTTCTCCTATTATGCGGTAAAAATGGTCCTGTAGGAAAGTTTATGAGTTTATTTGATAAATCCATAATATTTTCATGGAGTGCTACAGTCATTGCTGCTGTTGTAGTATCTTTTCCAATGATGTACAGAAGTTCACGTTCAGCTTTTGAGCAGATTGATACAAATCTCATCTATGCTGCAAGAACACTTGGACTCAGTGAATTTAAGATATTTTATAAAATTGTCCTTCCACTTGCCTGGCCAGGTA
>JAEWQX010000184.1 GCA_023399035.1 Bacillota bacterium
TGCAGATTTCAACACATGCAGAAGTATTATGGAAGAAGCAATAGTTAAAGCAAAAGAAGAATGTGGAGCAGTATATAGAAATATAAAATTCTTTAACATGGATCATATAGACTTTTTCATGGATGAAGTAAAATGGATAAAGGAATGCTGCTTTACAAAAGAGCATGATTATTTAAATGCAGACAGAAGCAGCAGGCTTAATGCTTTATATGGAAAAGAAGAAAAAGCAGTAAAGATGAGAAAGAATTCAAAAGCAAGGGAATGTGTCCTTAATGTTATGAAGGAATATAACAGAATTTTAAGGGAAAAGAATTTTGTTGATTTTGAAGATGCAGCATCTTATGCAGCTGAGGAGTGCAGAAATGATTTATCACAAAGATATACTCACATTATTGTAGATGAGGCAGAAAAGTTCAGCAGAATTGAGCTTGAAATAATGGATATCCTCTACAATAAAAAAGCAAATTCAAGCATGACTTTTGTAGTTGACAGCGATAATCTTCAAAATTCATCTGGATGGATAAATAAAAAAAGAAAATTTTCATCACTTGGATATAATGTTAAGGGAAAGACTATAACGCTGAAGGAAAAATTATGCACATGTGCTGCCAGTGATTCAGAAAAAGAACAGGAAGCTTCAAAGAAGATATGTGCTAAGAAAAAGGGCAGATCATATAAGAAAAATAAAAGGAATACTGGAAGGGATGAAATGCAGTATCCTTACAGCCTTCTTACTTTAGATTTATTTAGTCTTGAAGAGGAAAGCTATAATTCACATGATGAACTTTATAATGAAAGCAGTACAAGAAAAACATGTGATAAAAATGATGATATATATGGAAATTCATATAATAAGAAAACAGCATCTGAAGAGTTAAATATAAATACAAATAATAATGCAGATGGTGATAGGGCGATGGAATTTGAAACTGTAAAATATATAGACCTTAATAGAAATTTATGCCATGAATTTATAAGCGATTTTTATGAATCTGGGGAAGTATACACATCAGATGATAATTTTAAGAATAAGGTTGAGGATTTGGTAAATGTACCTGTATTCAGTGAAATTGCAGCAGGAAGCCCTATACTTATGAATGATGAAGTTGAATACAGATGTAATATTCCAAAGTCATGGGTGAGAAGCAGCAAGGACTTATTTATACTAAAGATCAAGGGTGACTCCATGGTAAACAAAAACATAAATGATGGCGACCACGTTATTATAAACAAGGGGAGATATCCTTCAGCCAATGATGTTGTTGCAGTGGAAATCGAAGGAGAAGCAACATTAAAGACTTTCAAGACAAAAGGAAAGCAAATCATATTAAAGCCTGAAAATGACAAGTATGATCCAATAATCCTTAACGGTGATCAGGAATGCAGTATTCTTGGAGTTGCTGTGGGGATATTGAAAAATTTAGCCTAGTTTACATGAAAATGTTATGGAATTCGCTTTAGACATAAAAATACATAATATGATTATCAGATAATTTGAGATAGTGGAACTTTGTGTAATATTTAACAAAATAAATGCTCCTTGAGCAGTTATATAATATTGATTATTGTAATATATTGATATTAGGAAATATTGTAAAGGGAATGTGATTTTGGATGGGACAAAATATTATCTACAATGATGATGGTTTGAGTTATGATGAGGTATGCGATAAATTCAGCTATGTGAGAGATGATTGCATCATGGATGAAGATTTTACTGAAAGCATGGAAGAAAATGCATCATATATATCCCAGTACACAAGGGAAGAAATTGAAACTATGTTAAAGAACTGCATTGGAAACATGGTTGATGAGCTTAAAAGAAGCGTGAAAAAAGAAGATAAGGGCATTGAGGGAATCTATAATACAAAGATAAATTCCTGGAATGAAACTCTTGCACGCATGAGTATACATGGAAATCTCATTGAGCTTAAGCTTACAAATGACTTTATTACTGATTCAAATGATGACATTCACTATGTTTATATAACTTTGTACAGGAATGGAAAAGGAATGTTTACTGAGTGTATTGAATGCATTCGTGAGGAGTATGAGTTTACAGGTTCATCTTTTGTACCTATAAATGAAAATGAACTCTGCTTCAAGGCATTGAATAAAAAACAGTTCATAAACAGGATTTTAGATGAATTGAGATAGGTATATTAAGAAATGCTTATTGATTTCATTAAATTATAGAATTAAAGAAAAATGATTTAAGATAATATATGCCTGAGTTGTAAAATTTTTATATGCTCAGGCATTTTCATTGCAGATTATAAAGTTATATACTGGAATTACGATAGAGTAAGTGAAAATATATTATAAGAATAAAGATTTATTTATTATTTTATTTTGAATAAATGCAAGATTGACATGGAAATAACGAAAAAACTATAATATATGTATTAAAATTTACTATTTATAACTGCTATGGGATAATGGCATTTAATGTTGAAATAAAAATTATTATAGAAAAATTAGTATGTTTATTATAACAGAGGTGAGAAAATGGGGTTAAGTGTTAAAAGAAGTGCAATAATATCCTTGGAAAGCAGAATGGAGCTGGATAAAAAAGGCGTTGGCGTAAATCTTCAGGGAAAAAGATTAAGCGAGCTTTTGAAAGAACTTAAAAAAGGCAAAAACAACAGTGCTGAGGCTGAAAAAATAGAAAATAATAATGATGGAAAAATATCTTTAGAAGAAATGAGAAGCTTTAACAAGAAGTACTGCAGTGAAATATCATGGCAGGCTGTAAACAGCATGAAGCCTCCTTATGATATGAGCCAGGATGGACCAAACAAATCAAAGGCAGTGAAGATATATGAAAATTATGAACCAGGATTGTTTGAAAAGATATTTAAGTTCCTGGAAGAAAGGAAAAAGGAAAAGCTTTTAAAGAACATTGGAGAAGCAGAAAAGAAGGATAAGGCTCTCTCCAGCAATTATGAGATACTTCATGAATTAAGTGAAAACATCATAAATGGAAATCTGGATGCTTATTTTCAAGTCATAGATGAAATGAGACCTTTTGACAGGCTTTTGAAATATGGAAGTGAAATTGAAATTGGGACAAATGATCCATCTTCAATGGAAGTAGAATTTAAAGCAAATTCAGAAGATGTTATTCCAAAAAGCAGATTTGAAAAAGAAATGCTAAAAGATGACAGCGAAATAGAAATTACTTATTATGAAGTTGTAGAGGAATATGTGTGCAGCAGCATACTTTTAATTGCTAAAAATATTATGAATATTATTCCTGTAAATAAAGTTGTCGTACATGCTGTGGATAATGTGCTTGATATTGATAAGGGAATAAAGGATAATATAACAATATTGTCAATTGTATTTGACAGAGAAACATTGAGCAGACTTAACATGAACAGCATAAATTCAGTAGATGCCATTGATTACTTTATATGCAATATGAGACATCAGAAAACATCTGGATTTAAGAGCGTTGAAAGGATTACTCAGTATTAATTATTATAGATTGGCAGACTTTCTTAAAATAAGGATGCAAAGCTGTTTGAAAAGATCTCAAAATAGTTCAGTATTAAATTATGAGGTGGCGGAAATTTGATATTAAAAAATTATACTAAAGAAATTATTACAAATTTAATAAACATAATCAAGAAGTGCGTAATGGATGACAGAGTTACAGTTTCTCTTGAAGGAAGCAGGGTAGAAAATATGCAGTTCATTGAGGAATATAATATAAATGAAGAAAAGATTGTGGACATGCTTACTGGACTTACAGAAGCAGATTTCTGCTATGGACTTAAAAACATGCAGAATGGAAACGTATGTAACGATCTTTATGTATTTTGTCCTGTGAGGGAGCTTTATAATATAAAAGGTGAAAAGGAAAGCGTGGATGTATATATGAGGTTTAATATAATTGAAACTGGTGGAGGAAAATACAGAGCACTTGTTTCACTTCATAAGAGAAACAAGCCTATAACATACTTGTTCAGTTAATAGTTGACAATTGATAGTTAAAAGTTTTGGTATACATTAAAAGATGTGATAAAGAAATATGGATGATTATTGATGTAAAAATTTAAGTAAAGATGAGCTGCAGAAAGGAAGACATAGGAATGAAGCAACACGCATTTTGTGAATACTGTATGAAGGAACAGCCATATACAGTAAATGAATTAAATAAGACATCAAGTTTAAATGAAGAGGAAATTTCTTATGAGGGAAAAGAAGCCTGCTGTAATGAGTGCGGCAATGAGATATTTGTAAATGATGTGTGCAGGGAAAACTTACAATCACTATATTGTGAGTACAGAAGAAAGCATAATCTTATTGATACTGATAAAATACAGCGCATACTTAAGAAATATAATATAAGTGAAGAATCATTATCACTTGTTTTAGGATTTTCAAAGGAAACTGTTTCAAGATATATAAAAGGCGATATGATATCTTCACATGACTCTGCCATCCTCAAGAAGATATATGACAACAGCCATTATTATTCTATTATGCTGGAGACAAACAAGGAAAGAATAAAACCATATGAATACTGCAGGAGCAGAAAAGCAGTAAGGTTTATGAATACATCTGGAAATGTGGAAAAGAAAATTGATGGAGTAATAAAATATATACTTTCAAGATGCGATGATGTGACTCCCCTTATGATACAAAAGCTGCTATATTATGTACAGTCCTTTTATTATGTGTTTACAGAACATTTCTTATTTGAAGAGGACCTTCAGGCAGGAGACAGAGGTCCTGAATTTGAAAGTGTAATGGAAAGATACAGAATCTATGGATTTGACAGCGTAAATAATGAAATAATGAGTAATGAAAACCTCAATCTTGAAGATATTGAAAAAAATGTTGCTGAAGCAGTATTGAAATTTTATGGATGCTACAGCGGAAAGATACTTGATAAGATGGTTCAAAATGAATCGCCATGGATACTTACAAGAAAGCAGATGCTTCAGTCTGGCAGAATGGAAATTGAATTATCACCTGAAGAAAGCAGAATTATAAACAAAGAGCTTATACTCGCTTATTTTATGGGAGTAAAAGATAAATACAGCATGATAAGTGTTTTAGATATGGAAAAGTACAGCAGGGATGTCTTTGAAAAAATATCATTTTAGATATATTAGTATTCCTTAGTTGAAATATATTATTATTTTTGAAAAGATATTTTAAGGAAAAAATGATTTATGTACTGAATATACTAGTAATAGAATAATTTTTAGGAGTAAAAATATGAATATGGATTTTCATGTTCATGGAATCCTGAGCAAAAAGCTGAATTTCAATGGCGATTTGTTTCTTCAGGGGATTGAATTTGCCAAAAACAATATGCTTGATGGATTTGTGCTTTGTGAGCATTTTAATGCAGTGGATATAGACTCATCTTTTTCATTTCTTGAAGATAATTTTATATATGAAAATGACAGATATGATGTAAATGGATTTTACGTGTATACAGGCATGGAGGTTGATATAAGATATGGCGGACATGTTATTGTATGTGGAAACAGAGAGAAAATTTACAAGATAAAAGACAGGCTTAAAAGCTACAGAAAGAAAGGGGATTTTATTCATTTTGAGGAACTCCTTGATATGGCAGAGGAAAATGAATGTATAACTATAGGAAGCCATCCATACAGGGAAAATCACAAGCTTTACCTTCAAAGTGATAAGAGCCTTAGACGTCTTGATGCACTTGACTTAAACAGTAAGGACATATATAAGCGGGGACTTAAAAATGTTGAAAAGGAAGTGGCGGATTTAGGCGAAAAGCTTAATATTCCATATATTACAGGAAGCGACAGCCATTATCCAATAATGCTTGGTTGTGTCAGGACATGCTTTGAGGAGGATTTTAAGAGCATAGGTGAACTTAAGGAAGCAATAAAAAATGAAAGATATAAAAGGGAAATTGCACAGGACCTCAAGCTGAAAATCTACACTGCAAAGTCAGCAAAGAATTATATAAAGAAAAAGATAAAGGAAAATAAATTGAAGAATACAGGTACTGTTACTGCGCTTAAATAATAGTATAAAAAACAGTCTCTTTTTATCACAGGGAGAATAAAATATCATATATAAGTGGAAATTTGAAATTAAGCTTTTCTTTATGGGAGTCATGAAAAATTCATATTGAAAATATAAGATTTCAAACTTTCAGCTTCCATGTGATGACTTATTTGTTATTATAAATATATACATGTGCATAATAAAGTAATAAAATCGAGGAGATGAGAGAAAAATGTGCAGACTGAGTAATGATGAATTCATACTTATTGATGAATTGATATACTTAGAATGGGATGCATATGAAAATGAAAGTGTAAAGGAACTTGTGCTTGATATATTAAAGGATGACAACCTTCAGATACTTATGGATAAGATGAGCAACTGTATTGCAACTTCTACAAAAGAAGAATGGCAGAGAACCCTTGAACAAATTTTAAGCAAGCCAAATCTTACAGAACTTGTAGTAGTGAATGTTGAAAATCATGTAAGCGGAATGAGGACAGCTTCATTCAAGGATTGTGATGGAAACATCATAGTAGTATTCAGGGGAACAACTACTGTAAAGGAATGGGATGACAATGGGCAGGGTGCCTATGAATATGATACAGAGCAGCAGATATATGCCCTCAATTATGTAAACAGCATAAATTCAGACAGGATAGTAGTTACGGGACATTCAAAGGGTGGAAATAAAGCTCAGTATACTACAGTAAGGTGCCCTAAGGTAATAAAATGCGTATCAATTAATGGACAGGGATTTTCAAATGAGTTCATAAAAAAGTATAAAAATCTCATAGAAGATAATAAATCAAAGATAATTGCAGTAAACTCCAAATATGATTATGTAAACTGCCTTTTGAATTCTATTGCAGGGGAGAGCCACTACATCAAGACATCATTTCAGTTTAATCCTCTTTTTTATCATAAGGGTTCAATAATGCTTGATTATGATGGCAATTTAAGAGAAGAGACAAGCAGAAGCATATTTTCAAAAATAATAAATGACTTTTCAACTTCTCTCGTATCAGATCTTCCCGATGATTTGAAATCTTTAACTATTGATGGCCTCATAAGTGGAATTGAAGCTATTTTATGCAGAAGAGAATCAAGCGACAGGATTATAAAGATAATAGGAAGCATACTCATAATGATGACTTATGGAAAGTATTTTAAGGTGAAGGAAACTTTCGTATTGAGCTATATGATAATTCAATTCCTTGTTCTTCCTCTCTTATTCTGGGGAGACTTTATAAATGTGGAGGAAACACATTCTAAAGAGCTTTTAAAAGATATATTAAATAAGATAGACAAATGTGCAGATGCTATATTAAGCAGGCTTAAATTGGCAGAAGACAGCAAGAACCCAATAAGCAGAAATCTTTATAATAAATTTAATATATTTATCAATAAACTTCATGATGCAGAGGAAACACTTTAAGGTTACAGGACATATATGTGCTGGTGAAAATGTAGAAGCTAAAAGAACAGTGTATAACAAAGTAAGAAGCATAATTTATATGAATTTTTAACAAAGGATAAGGCAGAGAAACTTATTATATGGGAAATATGATGAGTTTCTTTTACTTTCATCCTAAACTTTTGTTTGTTGATTTTTAACTATAACCTAAAATCGTGGCCAAGCACTTTTTTGTTTTTTAGAAATATGTTAAAATATGTTACAATATTAGAAGAGCTAAGTTGAAATTCGGAGGAGAACATATGAAGACGACAGTATTGTTAATAAGACATGGCGAAACGGAATGGAATATACTTGGAAAGTTTCAGGGAAGCACTGATATTCCTTTATCAAAAGAGGGAATAAGACAGGCTGAAATGCTTAAGGAAAGATTAAATGGAGATTTTGATTATATATATGCAAGTCCTCTAAAAAGGGCTTATGAAACTGCAAGAGTTATAAGTGAAGATACAGATAAGACAGTCAGCATCGCAGAAGGCATAAGGGAAATAAATTTTGGAGAGTGGGAAGGCCTTACAATGAAAGGAATTGCAGAAAAATATCCTGATGTATTTAATTCATGGAGAACAGATAAAGAAGAAGGAAAATTCTGCGGCGGAGATATGAGCACATTAAATGCATCCATAAGGGCAAAAAACTGCATTATGGAAATTGCAAACAAGCACAAGGGAAAGAAGATTGCTATAGTTGCCCATGGTGGAATAATAAAGGCAGGACTTATAGGAATATTTGGCTGGGATATGAGCATGTATCATAAAATTGCCCTTGGAAACACATGTATCAATACTGTGACTTTCAATGATGAAATGAAGCCTGCTCTTGTAGGCTTGAATGATACAAATCATCTTGACTGCGAAGTTACTCAGGTTTAATTGTAATTATTAAATTGACAGACTAATAATTACAATTAAACAATGAACAATAGGAATGTGAAAATATAAAGAAATGAAGGGAGAGTTCAGCCATGGAATATACAGATTTATTTGATATAAATCAATTTAACAAGTTTAAGCATGAAATACAGCACTGCAATGATTATATGTCATTTAATCAGTCATCAGCAATCTTAAATAATTCAATAAACTGTTTTCCATGCCATCCTGGACTTTATTATCTTCTTGCACTGACCTATTTTAAATGCAATGAATACATTAAGGGCAGTGAATGTTTCAAAAAGGGCATTACATATGACAAGAACAGTACACCATATCTTGGACTTATAAGCTGCATATTGTATGAAATAAATGATTTGGAGAGTTCATACAGCTATGCCTTTAAAGCACTTGAAATAAACAGCAGAGATATAGATGCTGTCATCACCCTTGGAAGGATTGAGCTTCATAGGAATAATTATGAAGAGTCATTATCATATGGTGTAACAGCTATTGAAATTGATGAGTCAAGCTTCATGGCAGTAAGGCTCTTAAGCAGGATATACATTGCTATGGGTGTTGATGATGAAGACACCTTGAAGATACTGTACAGGGCAAGGGAGCTTGGAACGGATTATGAGCTTCAGCTTGATATAATAAAGGTTTTATATCTGACAGATAATCATATTCAATGCCTTCAAAACTGCAAAAGTGCACTGCTGAATAATTGTACAGGCTATGCAGCAGAAAAGATAAATAAATATGTAAATGAAATATCAAAGCAGACAATGAAGGCAGTTTCAAGAGAGGTACAGGCTGAATGTGAAGCAGATATATGCAGTGATAAGAATTCAGATTTATATGAAACATACAATAGTGATGGTATGATTTCAGAAAGGTCAAAGGATGACAGATATTTAAATAACTGCATGAGAACTGGAAGCAGCAACAGGTTTATAGAAAATATAGATAATATGATAAAGCTT
>JAEWQX010000194.1 GCA_023399035.1 Bacillota bacterium
TGTTTTTAACTTTTCATTTATCTTCACAGCATCATAGCTATATTTTTTCCCTTCTTCATTTACTCCTACAAAGATTTCATCCTCATCGTTCTCACTATCATTTTTGTTTATTTCAGTGTTCTCTGAATTGCTTTCACCTGCTGATCCACTATCCTTCAAGCTTGAATTTTCAAATTTACTGTCACCTATATGCTTAAGTTCATAGTCATTAGCATAAACCTTGTTCAATGCACCATTGAATATAAATATTCCCATGACTAAAAACATCATTATTCTTATAATGATGTTTTTATATTTCTTTCGCCTTAGCAGCTTTTCTATATTTCTAAATTTAAGAATTATATTTTTCTTAAAACTGTTATCAACAGATACAGTATCCCCTTTTTCATCTATTCCCTTTTCATCAATTTCCTTTAATGTTTCTTTTATTAGTTCCTTCATAGAATCCTCTTCTATTATTTTATTCTGTGTTTCATTTATTGCCTGAATGCACTTTTCTATTGTAATATCCTTATCTTCATTTTTATTTTCAAAATCACTCATTATACCTCTCCTTAACTGCAACATCACAATTGTATATACTAAAAATAAGATGATTTATGTATTGCTTAAACTTCATTATGTTTATCTATATTAATTAATTATGTAATATATGAAAAAAATCTAAAAAAAATCGAAGTATTTAAATAAATACTTCGATAAACTATAATCATTATTTAAAATATTCTAAACCAATAGCTTCACGTACTTCTTTTAAAGTCTGAGCAGCTACTTCTCTTGCTTTGTCACTTCCATCTCTAAGCATCTTGTATACATAATCCATATCCTGTGCAAACTCTTCTCTTCTCTTTCTGATTGGTTCAAGTTCTGCCTGCATTACTTCATTTAGATATTTCTTAACCTTCATATCTCCAAGGCCACCTCTTCTGTAGTGAGCTTTCATTTCTTCTACTTCTTCTTTATTTGGAGCAAATACATCAAGATAAGTAAACACTGTATTTCCTTCAACCTGACCTGGATCTTCTACTCTTATGTGATTTGGGTCTGTGTACATTGACATTACTTTCTTTTTAATTGTATCAGCATCATCAGATAAGTATATGCAGTTACCTATAGATTTGCTCATCTTAGCTTTTCCATCTGTTCCTGGAAGTCTTCCGCATGTATCTTTTGGAATAACTGCTTCAGGTTCAACTAAAACTTCTCCATATATGCTGTTGAAACTTCTTACTATTTCTCTTGTCTGTTCTATCATAGGAAGCTGATCTTCACCTACTGGAACTGTTGTAGCCTTGAATGCTGTTATGTCAGCAGCTTGACTTACTGGATATATTAAAAATCCTGCCGGAATGCTGTTTTCATAATTTTTCTGTTTAATTTCAGTTTTTACTGTAGGATTTCTTTCAAGTCTTGATAATGTAACAAGATTTAAATAATGCATTGTTAATTCATGAAGTTCAGGAAGCTGTGATTGAACAAATATTGTTGATTTTGCTGGATCTAATCCTACTGCAAGATAATCTAAAGCAACTTCTGTAAGACTTCTTCTTATCTTTTCTGGGTCTCTTGCATTATCAGTTAAAGCCTGCTGGTCAGCAATCATTATAAAGCTTTCATATTCACCTGAATTTTGAAGCTGTACTCTATTTTTTAATGAACCAATATAATGACCTATATGTAATTTTCCTGTAGGTCTGTCTCCTGTTAATATTATTTTCTTACTCATTATAAATTCACTCCTTAATATATCTCTTTATAAAAAATAAAATACTTGTCAGTCAATATTTCTAAGAATATAGTTCTCTGCAAACTTATAGTTTAACTTTTCCTAGGAAATATCCATGTATCTTATATATTTTTAGTAATCTGCTTGTTAGATTCTATCTTCAGAAAGTTAACTGTTACTTGTTAACTATTAACTGAAAAAAACTCCATCCTAAATAAATAGGACGGAGATATATCCGCTGTACCACCTAACTGTACATAAATATAATATGCAACACATTATATTCATAAGAATGCATCCATAGCATAAAAACATACTGCTATTAATGCTTCCTGCTATAAGGTGCAGGCCACCATATCAGATAATTTCTGAAAAGATCATATCTAAACAGATTTCCCTTCATTCCTCCGAGGCCCATTCATCAAGTCTTTCTCATTAGGATTACACCCTCCCTAATTCTCTCTGCTGAACCTTAACTTAATTACTCTTCCTCTTCATAGGATTGTATATGATTCAATTTATTATTATATTAATTCTAAAAAAATAAAATGTCAATATAAAAGGCTATTTTAAGTATATATACATCTTAAAACAGCCTTATCAATCTGACTATTTCTTTTCTTCTACAATCTTATTTATTATCTCTTCTCTGTTTGCACCAATAATATTTGATATTTTAGTAGACATAGCTTTTTCCTTATATATTGCATCCTTATTAGAATTTACAATCTTCATTATTTTTTCTTCCATAGTTTCATATGTTATTAAATCCTCGTAGTAGTTATCTACAATATCCTTTAAACATGTTGCTAATTCTCTTGGATTTCTATAAACTGTTCTCATTTTCTTCTCCTTATTGCTACAAATAATTCTTTTAAATTTATTATATAAAATTAAAAACTTGTTTTACAAGAATATTTTAATTGTTGTTTATTATATCACTTTATTAAGATAAATTCTATTATTTAAGATCCTCTAGTTCATTATTTTAGTTAAAATATATAAAATCTTATTTTATGCTTATAGAAAAATCATTAGGAACAATCATTACTATACATTTTGCACGTTTAACTACGCTTGAAGTTACAGAACCTATGATTCTATTTAAACCTCTCTTTGTTGACTTAGTCATTACTATTATTCCAATGTTCTCTTCACTTGCCTTCTTGAGTATTTCATCCCCAGGATATCCAAAAGTAAAATATGTCTCAGTATGATAATAGTCTTTCATTTTTTCCTTAGCTTCTGATAAAATATCCTTTGATAGTTCTTTTGCCATTTCTACTTCTTTAGCGACTATCATTTCATTTAATAATACAAGTTCCTTCACATTCATTAAAATAACATCAATAGAACCTTTGGGAAATATCTCTTTTACAAACTCTAATGAATGCATGCTTCTCTCAGTTCCATCTATAGGTATTAGTACTTTTCTTTTATTCATATAATACTCCCCCTTATTATGCTATCATAATGCTAGTAGTAAGTCAGTTACCTCTGCTGTCTTAAATTTATAATTCTACATTTTATATACATTTCCCTCCTTTTCTTTATACTTTTTTTAAATTTATTACATTACAACCCCTCTATTATCAATTCATTAAATGTTTACATTGATTTCAAGCTGAATATTATTAAAAATAATATTATCTGTACACTTACTACCAATACATTTATTTATAGTCACATATTATTTCTTCAATATTTATATAAAATTCCTTATGATTTTTATACTAGTTAAATAGCAGCTTAATATTCTGCTATTTAATACTTATCCAAGATTTCCTCAATTCTATTTACTAACTCTTCTGTATTTTTAGTAACGAATGTTTCAATAGGCCTCTGCCAGTCATTATCTTCTATAAGAACAAGTCCATAAGATCCTTTTCTGCTAAACTCTGGGTACCATCCTATATCAAGCATAATATTATCTTCTTCATTAACCATGTTTAACATATCTTCTGAATATTCAATCCATATATCATCATCAAGTTCTCCAATCTGTGATGGATCAAGTTTTAGCAGTCTATTATAATTGACCTTCCATCGCTCCGAAACGTTAAAATTAACCTTCTCATATATTCCCTTATTCATTTATTTATCACATCCTATACAGTATTAAGATTCTTAATCATCAAAAAGCTTCATAAATATTATTTATTGAAACATTGAAATCCAGAATATGTTTACTCTTATATTATTTATACATTTCTCTTATTATATTTAAATGTCTATATAATTTTAACATATTTTTCCATATAAATATCACTTTTCTATCTTTAATAAATAAAAAAAGTTTATCCAATAAAAATAAACTTCTATTAGATAAACCCTAAAAATTATTTACATACATTACCTGCTACATTTAAGACATCCCATGTTCTTGCAAACGGTGGTGCATAACATAAATCAAGCATTCCAAGTTCTTTTGTAGTAAGTTTTCCATATATACATGCTGCAATTACATTTACTCTCTGTACTGCATCCTTATACCCTGCAACCTGACCGCCAAGAATAACCTTACTTTCTGCATCATAAATCAATTTTACATATATTTTGCTCTGTCCCGGATAATAATCTGTCTGATTCATATCGTTTATAAAAACAGTCTTATAATTTAAATTAAGTGCTTTAGCTTTGCTTTCTGTAATTCCAGTCCTACCAGCTTCCATATTCATGACCTTTATACAGCTTGATGAAAGGGAACCTTGAAATTCAACATCTGCTCCTGCTAAATTTTCTCCTACTATACGTCCAAGTTTATTTGCTCCTGTTGCAAGAGGTACATAAGCTTTTTCACCTGTAACTATCTGTGTTATCGTTGCACAGTCTCCAGCCGAATACACATCTTCAATTGATGTTCTTCCGTAATTATCAACTACAATAGCACCATTAGGCAGCATTTCCAAACCGCTGTCTTTTAAGAATGATGTATTAGGTCTTACTCCAGTAGCTATTATCACGACATCAGCCTCTATTTCCCTGTTTTGAGTCTTAACTTTTTGAACTTTTTCATTTCCAATAAGTTCTGTAACGCTTTCCTGTAAATATAAATCTACATTGTGACTTCTTAATTCTTCTTCCAAGACATCTGTTATTTCCTTATCAAATACATCTTGTAGTATTCTATCACCAAGCTGGAATACAGATACTTCCTTTCCATATTTCTTAGCTGCCTCAACTGCTTCAAGACCTATAAAACCTGCTCCAATTATTGAAATCCTTTTATTACCTTCATCTTCTAAGAGTTTCTTTAATACGGCTCCGTCTTCCATGCTCTTTAATGTATGAACATTTTTAAGATCCGAATTCTTTATTGGTGGGATTATACTTGATGCTCCTGTTGCAATCATTATCTTATCATAATGATCTTCAAATACTTCATCATTATTAAGATTTTTTACAACTACCTTCTTGTTTTGGAAATCTACTGCTGTAACTTCATGCAGTATCTTAACATCTACACCTGATTTTATAAATGCTTCTGGTGTTCTCGCTATCATATTATCACTGTTATCAAAGAATCCTCCTACAAAATAAGGAAGTCCGCATGCTCCAAAAGAAACAATATCATTCTTTTCATAAATCACAACTTCTGCATCTTTATGAAGTCTTCTAAATTTTGCAGCTGCACTTGTACCAGCTGCAACTCCTCCAACAACTATAACTCTCATTATATTTTCCTCCTGAGTTTTTTATATATTTAACTTAACATCTTCTTTAGTATTCTATGAATAATTATAATAAATAATCTTTTATCTTATAATAATTTATACGATTTTTAGATAGTTTTGTCAATATATCCTATCGGTTTACTTATATATTTCTAATTAATATATATTTTTATTTATATCTTTGTAAATTTTTCATGCTTAAATCTAATATTTTACATGAATGAGTCAGAGCACCTACGGATATATAATCAACTCCGATTTCTGCTATTTGTCTTATGTTCTTTAGTTCAACATTTCCTGAAAACTCTATAATAGCCTGTCCATTAATTAATTTAACAGCCTCTTGTGCTGTTTTCAAATCCATATTATCTAACATTATTATGTCTGCACCTGCTTCAATAGCTTCTTTCACCATTTCAATGCTTTCTGTCTCAACTTCAACTTTTCTTACAAAAGATGAAGTTTCCTTTGCAAGTTTAACAGCATTTTTTATACCACCTGCCGCGCTTATATGATTATCTTTAAGCATTACTCCATCAGAAAGATTGAATCTGTGATTACATCCTCCCCCTACTTTAACACTATACTTTTCAAGTATTCTTAAATTAGGAGTTGTTTTTCTTGTATCTAGCAGCTTTGCCTTTGTATGTTTTATTTCCTGAACAAACTTATCTGTTAAGGTTGCTATTCCACTCATTCTCTGTAGAAGATTTAATGCAACTCTCTCGCCCATTAATATTTTTCTTGTATTTCCCTTTATGAAACCTATCTTTTCTTTAGGCTGTGCCCTATCTCCATCTTTTTTATAAAATTCAATTTCTACTCCGCCAAGTATTTGAAATACTCTTTTAAATACATCAAGACCTGCAATAATACCTTCTTCTTTACATAGAAGTTCAACTGTAGACATACTATTTTCATCTACTATACAATTAGTTGATATATCTTCATTTGGAATATCCTCCAGCAATGCATTTTTTATTATATTATCTACAGCCAACCAATTCATCTTCAATCTTTCCTCCCATTTTCTTAATAGTATTCCTTACTATTTCTTCATTTTCTAAATTCAATTCATCTATACTCTTATTTATTATGCTTACTACAACTTTTCTATTTTCTATATTATCTATTTTTTTATTAATAAGTAGTGCACCACGTCTTGAAAATACAAGTCCTTCAAGAAGAGAATTACTTGCAAGTCTGTTTGCTCCATGAATCCCTGTACAGCTTGCTTCACCAACTGCATATAAATTTTTCATTGATGTTTCTGCATCTATATTTACTTTTATTCCTCCCATAAAAAAATGCTGTGCAGGAGAAACTTTAATAAGTTCTTTTGTTATATCTGTCCCTTTTTCAAGGCATGCTTTATAAATAGATGAAAATCTGTTTACTATATAATCTCCACCCAAAAATCTTATATCAAGATATACATATGGGGTATCTGTTTTTCTCATTTCTTCATAAACAGCCTGAGACACTATATCTCTAGGAAGAAGTTCATCAACAAATCTCTCACCATTTATATTTGTAAGCTTTCCACCTTCACCTCTTAATGATTCTGATATTAAAAGTCTTCTGTCATCTTTATCTTCCTCATAAAAAGCAGTAGGGTGTATCTGTATATAATTAATATCCTTTAAATCAATATGATGCCTTACTGCTGCTGCTATACCATCACCCTTTAATATTCTCTGATTTGTTGAATTTCTAAACAATCCTCCAATTCCACCACATGCAAGAACTACGGATTTTGCATAAATATTTATTTGCTCTTCATCTTTTATCAGTATTACACCATAACATACATTATCTTTTTCTATTAAATCTGCAAAATATATATCTTCATAGATAGTAATATTTCTTCGTTTTTTTACATTTTCAATAAGTATTCTAGCAACACTTTCTCCTGTGTTATCCTTTGTATGAACTATCCTGTTTATTGAGTGTGCTCCTTCTTTTGTATAATTTAAAGTCCCATCATCATTCCTATCAAGATTTAGTCCCATGTTAATTAAAGCTTCAACATTATAAATGGATTCCTCTGCAAGAACTTTCACTGCATTAATATCATTTTTATATTGTCCAGCTCTTAACGTATCCTCAATAAAAGAATCTATATCTTCATTATTCCTTGCTACAGATATGCCTCCTTGAGCTAAAAAAGTATTTGTAGTAGTTATCTTATCTTTGCATACAACAAGTACATTTAAATCATTCCTCAAGTTCAATGCTGTGTAAAGACCTGATACTCCTGATCCTACAATAACAACATCAAAAAACCTATTCATTTTTCTCACTTCCTAATTTATGCATATTTTCTAAAGACCTTAATGCCTTTATTCTTACGTCTTCATCCAGCACAATTTCATTTTTCATATTTAATAGTGAATCATAAAGATTTTCAAGTGTTGTTTTTTTCATATCCTGACAGCATATCTTATCTCCAGGTATTATAAAAGTCTTCTCTGGATTTTTATTTTTTAATTCGTATAAAATACCCTCTTCTGTTGCAACTATATACTCTTTGCAGTCATTGTTAGTAGCATAATCAATAATTCCGCTTGTACTTCCAATATAATCTGCCATATCCCTTATTTCTTTAGGACATTCTGGATGTACTAATATTTTAGCCTCACTATATTCTTCTTTTGCCTTAAGGATATCTTCTCTACTCACCTTATTGTGACATCTGCAGAATCCATCCCATAATATAAATTCTTTTTCAGGGAAAAATTCAGAAATATAACCACCCAAATTTTTATCTGGTAAAAATAATATCTGTTTATTTGGAACATTTTTCAATATCTTCAGAGCACTTGAAGACGTAACAGCAACATCACAATGAGCTTTTACATTATAAGTAGAGTTTATATAACATACAGCAAATGCTTCTGGATATTTTTCTTTCATTTCAACTACTGCCTTAGCGCTTGCCATATCCGCCATTGCACATCCTGCAGTAGGGCATGGCATCAGTACCTTCTTATGAGGAGATAAAATCTTTGCACTTTCTGCCATAAATCTTACTCCACAGAACATTATCACTTCTTCACTGCAGTCCCTTGCTTTTTCACTTAAATAATATGAATCTCCAACATAATCAGCTAAAGCCTGTATTTCGCCAGGAACATAATAATGTGCAAGGATAACTGCATTTTTTTCTTTTTTTAATCTTAATATTTTATCTGATAAATTCATTTTAATATTTACACCACTTTTCTTAATTGTTTACAGGTGTATATACACCTTGCAGATTATTATATCACCGCTTGTCCTCACATTCAATAAATAAAAATATATTGAATTCTAAAAACTCCATAATAATTTTATTCAAAAAGCATTAACAGATATTGAAAAAACAGGTAATGAATAATAATGAATTTAACAAAAATTATGATAATAACATGGATGATTAATCAATATACTTTATAATTTACTTTTTCATAACAAACTATATTCTTACTAAAAAACTAAATCTCGAATAAATATTTCATAATAAATTTATTATAAAAATATTTATCTTATTTATAATAAAAGCTCACTCCATATTGAACTGCCCCTGTCAAGTAGACAGAGGGCAGTTCATATTAAAGTGAGTTTTTATTTTTATTATTTATTTAACTTAGCAAGTAAGTCTTCTACATTTAATCCATGTACATTACATGCTTCTTCTAATGTTTCCATTTGAGATGATGGGCATCCGATGCAGTGCATTCCACATTCCATTAATATCTTTGTGTTTTCTGGGTCTGCATTAACTATATCAGCAATAACCATATCCTTTGTTATTACTCCGTTTTCAGCTTTTGCAGCTTTTACTTCTTCACCAAAGAACATTTCCATGTCTTCTTCTACTGTTGATATTCCGCCAATACCAAAATTCTCAACTAATACTTTTGCAACATTAGGAGATAAGAATGCTGGCAGAGTTGGTCCTAAGTGAATTTCTTTTACTCCAAGATATAAAAGACTTAAAAGTACAATAACTGCTTTTTGTTCATACCATGCAATATTGTATATTATTGGTAATTCATTTATATCAGTTAATTCAAATACTTCTTTTAATTTAAGAGCTATTAATGCTAATGAATAAGAATCATTACATTGACCTGCATCTAATACTCTTGGAATTCCACCAATGTCACCTAAATCAAGTTTATTATATTTATATTTTGCACAACCTGCAGTTAAAATTACTGTATCCTTAGGTAAAGCTTTTGCAAAATCAGTATAGTAATTTCTCTTAGAAGCTCTTCCATCACATCCTGCCATTACTACAAACTTCTTTATAGCACCAGATTTAACTGCTTCTACTACAGTATCAGCTAAAGCAAATACCTGTTCATGAGCAAATCCTCCAATTATTTCACCAGTTTCAATTTCAGTTGGTGCTTTGCAAGTCTTTGCAAGTTCAATTATTTCTGAGAAGTCCTTCGCACTTCCTGATTCACCTTCAATGTGCTTACATCCTGCAAATCCTGCTGCACCTGTTGTAAACATTCTGTCCTTATAAGAATCTTTTGGTGGTACAATACAGTTTGTAGTCATTAAGATTGGTCCATTGAATGATTCAAATTCTTCCTTCTGCTTCCACCATGCATTACCGTAGTTACCTACTAAGTGACTGTATTTCTTTAAGTGTGGGTAATAGTGTGCTGGTAACATTTCTGAGTGAGTATAAACATCTACTCCTGTTCCTTCTGTTTGTATTAATAATTGTTCAATATCTGCTAAATCATGACCTGATACTAATATTCCAGGATTTTTGCCTACACCTATATTAACCTTTGTTATTTCAGGATTTCCATAAGTTGAAGTGTTTGCAGTGTCAAGTAAAGCCATTCCATCAACACCAACTTTACCTGTTTCTAAAGTTAAAGCTACTAAATCATCAGCACTTAAAGTATCGTCTAATAATTTTGCTAATGTTTCCTGCATGAATGCATCAATTTCTTCATTATCATATCCTAATGCATTTGCATGTTTAGAATATGCACTTAATCCCTTTAATCCATAAGTTATTAATTCTCTTAAAGAACGAACATCTTCATTTTCTGTTGAAAGAACTCCAACTTCCTTAGATTCTGCTTTTGCTTTTAATATCTTATTTACTTCTTCTGCTTCTTTATTTCCATTAACAAGATTTTTAATTGCTGCTAATATTCCTGTCTTATTTTCAACATTTATATCCCATGTAGCAGCTTCTGTTAATCCTTCTTTGTCATTAAGAAGTTCCATTAATTCATTCTTCTTTGCTAATGTTTCCTTAACTCTTACATAAAAAACTTCATCATCAAAGTTTGCATTTGTAATTGTTGTGAATAAGTTAAGAGTAATATAATGATTTAACTCTTTACTTATTGTTTTTCCTTCTTTACGTAAACGAGTTGTAACCTCAGATAACCCTTTTGTTACATATATTAATAAATCCTGCATATTTGCAAGGTCTGCACTCTTACCACATACCCCTACTTTTGTACATCCTTTATTTCCTGCTGTCTCCTGACATTGGAAGCAAAACATATTATTTTCCATAATTAATTCCTCCAAATTATAAATATATTATTTATTCAAAAACTATAAAAGTATATTGTTTTTTAACTTTTTATTTAAACTTATTCCAAAGCTATGTACTGATTGTATATGTAAATCAGTTTATAGTATGTAACACATGTTACACATTGCAAATAAAAAAATCAGATTTTATATATATTTATAATTCATACATATAAAATCTGATTATTAAATCACAAAAATAATTCTATCTAATTAACTAATCTATTCACCATAATTACCATATAATTAATTTTTATTTTTAACTAAAATTCAAAATTTAACATGTCTTCTTTAAGTTCATCAACATTTTCTTGTAATTGCATAAATTTCTCAACAAATGTACTAGTTGTTGCTGATACTTCTTCTGCAGCAGCTGTTACTTCTTCAGAACCTGCTGCTGTTTCTTCTAATATTGCTGAGAGATTTTCTATCTTACTTAAAATCTTTTCTTTCATTTCATTTACTGATGATACTTCATTTCTTACATTTGTTATTTTTTCACTTAAATCTTGAACTGATAAACATATATCTGTAAATGCTTTTTTAGATTGAATTATTGTATCTTCCTGATTTTCAACTAATTCTGTCGTCTTGTTTACTCTTTCAACTGCTCTATCAGACCTTCCTTTTATCTCTTTAATTACATTATCTATATTTTTAGCTGAAACTTCAGTTTCTTCTGCTAATTTTCTTATTTCTTCTGCAACTACTGCAAAACCTTTTCCACTTTCTCCTGCTCTTGCTGCTTCAATTGCCGCATTTAAAGCTAATAAATTAGTTTGTGAGGTTATATTACTAATTGTAGTATTTAACACTCCGATATCTTCAATGCTTTTTGCTACTTCATTTACTATGTCTTTTACCATTTTTGAACTTTCTTTCGTTTCAGTCGATTGTGCTTGAATTACTTCTATCACGTTAATACCATTAATACTTAACTCATCAGTCTTAGCTGCTAATATATTAACTTTTTCTGTGGCATTTCCTATACTATTCATTGACGATGATAGCTTGTCCATTTTATTTGAAATATCCTCCAAATCCTCAGAACATTCAACATTACCTTGAGAAATTTGAGTTATAGTGCTGCTAACCTGATCTATGGATTCGGAAATCTGTCTACTTATATTAAACGCTTCATCAGATTTTTCATTTACATCATATATAGATTTATCAACATTACTCATAAGTCTAGAAATATTATCAGTCATTAAATTAAAACTATCCTTAAGCATTTTGAATTCATAAACATTGATTGTATCTTCAAGTTTTTCATTTAATATTCCATCTGAAGCTTTTTCTATATGATTTTTTAATTCTATTATTGAATTGCTTAGCTTTCTTGTAAAGTAAATAGCCACTACAGATGAAATAACTGCTAATAATATAATAATTATCATATTATTTATAAGTATATGATTTGTAGACTCTTTAAAATTTTTAGTCGGTTCCCTAAGTATTATTTTCCAATCATTTATTTTTGAAGTTATATATATTGATTCATATTTTATTCCATCATATTTAAAATTAACACGTCCACTATTATTATTCTTTATTTCATCAATCACAGAATATTCTGCTGGCTCTGATCCACCTAATTTGGTTTCGTCTGCACTAAAGATAACTAAAGCATCGACTGGATCCATCACAATAAAATCTCCGCCATTACCATATTTCACATTAGATAAACTCTCCGATATATCTTCTAATTCAACATCCATCGCAATAACACCGTATACAGTATTATTAACTGAAACAGCTTTATATAATGTTGTTATCATTTTACCTGTTAATTCATCTTTGTATGGCTGATCTATACGTGTTTTCTTTGGATTATTAGTACAATCTATATACCAATCCTTTTCCTTATGATTATATCCTTCTGGAAGATCTTCTCCTAAGGTTTGAATAAATTCTCCAGCTTCTGATGCATAATAAAAATTCACTATTCCTTCATTTGAATTTTTAATTAACATCATATCATCAACTAATTGTCCATTAATATAGGTACTATCTGCAAAAGCACCCTTGGCTGATACTGTTGATAAATATGATTCATATTGTAAAATCTTATCTTCTATATTTCCCTCAATAATATTACATAATAGCTCTCCCTGTTCCCTAAATGTTTTTTCATTATTTTTTTCTAGTACTATTGATGATATAAATCCAGAAAAAATTAAGGGTGTTAATGCTAAAAATAGTATGATTATTAATAATATACTTTTAATTTTAAAATAAGTTTTTTTTTCATTTTTATACATAATATCTCTCCTTTTTGTAGCATTATTAAATTATATACTCTTTTTATGCATTTTTCATCTATTTTTTTAATTTTTTCAAATAAATATTAAATTTAACATAAATTAAAATTTTATTTATTATTGCTCTTAGATATAACAAAAAAAGTGTCTGTTACATTAATAATCTTAAATAATTAAATATAACAAACACTCACTAATCATTGAATTTATCGCTTTATTATACAAAAACTCCCATCATCATTTTTTATATATTGAAATTCATCATTTAATGTATTTACAAATGCTTTAATCCATAAATCTCTTAAATTATAAAACTGCTCAACATTTATATTTTCTCTTTCCCATATTTCTTTATGAACACATATTCTCTTTCTCCATGTTATAGTATGCTCATTATTTTCTATTATTTCATCAACTCTGTCACATGGCATTCCATCTAAAATATAATCATTTATTCTGCTATAAATATCAGCTGCAGTATTAAATTCTGTACTTACCCTCTTAACTTCATTAGCTGCTTTTATACCTTGAGATATATAAATATTTTGTATTTTAACAATATTATTTACATCATTTACAATTATAGCTCTTGTCCATGCTGCCATTCTTCCTTCAGCACTATGTATTTTTTCCTGAAGCCATCCATGTATATTCCCTGTATCAATCATTTCTTCTAATGGTGCATCTGGAAGCATTTCACCATATTTATTTTCTATTTCATTTTTTACTTCATCAACATTTATACCTATAGATGATGCTAAATTAATTATTTCTCTTTCTAAATTTTCAAACCATACTATTTTATTAAATAACCAGTAATGAATTTTGCCTAAAAATAAACTCATTATTTTTCTCCTTCATATTATCAAAAATTTTATCTATATTAGTTTTTACATTTTTATATTATACATACACCTAAATATAATTTCCGTAACATAAGTTACACAGTATTTATATATGAATTTCTCATTATAAAAGATTTTATACATAAAAATACAGCATTTCCCATTCTAATAACATATTTAACATTTTATAACTTTTTATGATATAATTTAATAAAATAACTTATTTTCCTCAAGGAGATTGTATTTATGAAAAAAGTAATAAACTTAACCCAAAGTAAATTTAACCTAAATGAATTAAAAAAAATGATTCCAGAAGATTATTTAATAGTATTCTTCTGTCCAGTAGAATGGATTGATGATATCGGAAAATCTATTGCTGAAAACTACAAAAATAGTATTGGATGTTCAAGCTATAGAGATATAAATAAGAATACTTTCAATTATAATTCAGTAAGTTTTCTAGGTATCAAAATAGATGATGCTAAATTAATATTATTAAAAGATATAAAGGAAAAAGTGATTACATATTACAAAGAAGTTCAATCCTTAAAGGATATTTATAAAAAAAATCACTCAATACTTCTTGAATTTACTGATGGATTAAGCCTTTCTGAGGAATCAGTTT
Organism: Bacillota bacterium; assembly: GCA_023399035.1. Classification (GTDB taxonomy): domain Bacteria; phylum Bacillota; class Clostridia; order Clostridiales; family Clostridiaceae; genus Clostridium. Next base: position 14,697 of record JAEWQX010000194.1, read on the forward strand.
TAACAGTGCTTACAAACGAACTGCCTGATATACCGATAATTGGAGGAAGTGCTGCGGATAATGGAAGCTTCATCGAAACTAAAGTGTGCATAAATGGTATTTCTGCTTCTAATGCATCTGCATTATGCATGATTACTAGTCCAATGGAAATTGAATATCACTGCGAAAATATTTATGAACCTACTGATATAAGAGGAATAATAACAGATTCAGAGCTTTTCGAAAGAAAGATACACAAAATAGATGGTATTCCTGCAGTTGACTTCTACTGTGATGCACTTAATGTTTCTAAGGAGAATATGAAGCAGGAGTTTATTTATCATCCTATTTCAAGATTAATTGGAGACAGATACTTTATAACATCTCTTAAGGATGTAGATAGAAGCTCCTTTAATGTATATGCTAGAAGCTTTCAGGAATCATATATTTCTATATGCAACCCTATGAATTATCAAAAATTATGGAAAGAAAGCTCAGAAAAAAATTCTGATAAGTACTGCGGTGGAATTTTTATAAACTGCATTTTCAGAACACAGCTTTTTGAAGAAGAAAATACAATGAGAAACTTCCAAAAATATCTTGATACCTTTGGTGACTATATATGTATGACTTCCTATGGAGAACAATTTTGTGATTCTCACGCAAATCAGACTATGACTTACTGCTTATTTAAATAAAGTATTATATTTGGAGGTAAAATCATGTTTTTTAAAAAGAAAAATAAAGAAAGTATTTCTATAAATCAAACAAATAAAAACACTTCTGAAGGTAATGATGACCAAGCCTCATCAATATCTCAAAATAGTGTTTTTCTTAAAGATACAATAAATCATACAGTTTCAAAAATCGAAGAGTCTGTATTTAAACTATTAGATAGTGAACAGACAATAATAGAAAGTATCTTTAAAATTAAAAATTCATCAGAAGAAGTTACTAAAACTGCTGAAATAATTTCAAATTCTACTAATGTAATAAATGAACATATTATTAAATCTTCTGACGGCTTAAATCAGGTTATGGATGATATACACCATAATAATTCTCATCTCAAGGAATGCAGCAGAAGCTTTGATTACCTTAAATCAACAATTGAAGATACAAGCTCAAGCATAACAGGATTTAAAAATAGCTTTAGCATGCTTGAAGATAATGTAAGCATGGTAAGTTCTGACTTATCCTATATAAATGAAATAAGTGAACAGACAAATCTTCTTGCTTTAAATGCTAGTATTGAAGCTGCCCGTGCCGGAGAAGCTGGAAAAGGTTTTGCAATTGTTGCAGAAGAAGTACGAAGTCTTGCTGAAATGACAAGAGAAACTTCTACAAAGATAGATACTCAGCTAAAAAATATAAATGATACACTAAACTTAATTAAAAATTCAGTAGATGAAATTACAAATAGCATGAACAATACAAACTCTTCAATAAATACTACAATATCAAATTTTAATGCTTTAGAAACTAGTAATAATAATATATCAGTTAAAATAACAAAGGATATAAACAATATAATCTCACTAAGAGATAATATTCATGAAATCAAAGAATCTGTACATGAAAATGAAAAAACTTCTAATGAGTTATTGCTATTAATTGATGAATTATCATCTCTTGAAAGTAAAAAACCTTTAATTTTTAATCATATTCAAAGTTATCTTAAGGGAATTTCCGATATAAATAAATAGAAAATAAGAATGACTGATGATTATACATCGGTCATTCTCTAATATAATTAACTATTTTAAAACTTTTTCTATTAATGGAGTAACTTCTACTTTTTCATCTGTAATAACAAATGCTTCATGAAGTTCCTTCAGCCATTCTTCTTTAAGTTCTTCATCATGATATACATAGCATATAGTATCTCCAGCCTTTATGCTATCTCCCTTTTTACAGTTGATCTTCAGACCTACACCATGGTTTATCTCATCTTCCTTTGTTGCTCTTCCTGCTCCAAGATGCATTGCAAGTATTCCAAGCTTTTCTGAATGAAGTACTTTTACATTTCCATTTCTTTCTGACTTTACTTCAGTAACATACTTTGATTTTGGAAGTAACGAAGTATCTTCTATCATATCTACATTTCCACCTTGAGCCTTAACCATATTCTTAAACATTTCAAAGGCCTTTCCTGACTTAACTGCATCTTTAAGCATTTGTCTTGCTTCTTCTCTGCTTTCAGCAATTCCGCCCTGCATAAGCATTATTTCTCCTGCCTGCATGCAAAGCTCTGTAAAATCCTTTGGTCCATGTCCCTTTAAAGTTTCAATAGCTTCTATTATTTCAATCGAGTTTCCTATTGCATTTCCAAGAGGCTGATTCATATCAGTAATCATTGCCATTGTATTTCTTCCAAGATTATTTCCTATTGAAATCATAGCTTCTGCAAGCTTTGCAGCATCGTCAACGGTATGCATAAAAGCACCTTCACCGTATTTTACATCAAGAAGGATTGTATCCGATCCAGATGCAAGCTTCTTTGACATTATTGATGATGCAATTAGTGGAATTGAATTCACTGTACCAGTAACATCTCTTAATGCATATAATTTCTTATCTGCTGGAACAAGATCCCCTGTCTGTCCTATTATTGCAATTCCAACTTCCTGAACCTGCTTTTTAAATTCTTCTTCACTTAAGAAGCAGTTAAATCCCTCAATTGATTCTAATTTATCTAAAGTTCCGCCTGTATGCCCAAGTCCCCTTCCAGACATCTTTGCTACTTTAAGTCCGCATGCAGCAACCATTGGTCCAAGTGCCATAGAAGTTTTATCTCCAACACCACCAGTTGAATGTTTATCAGCTTTAATCCCATCAATTGAAGATAAATCAATAACATCTCCACTATGCATCATTGCTTTAGCTAAATATGCTGTTTCTTTATCACTCATTCCATTTAATACAATTGCCATAAGAAGGGAACTTGTTTGATAATCTGGTATAGAACCATCAACAACACCATCAATCCAAAATTGTATTTCTTCATTAGTCAGCTCTAAGTTTTCTCTTTTTTTATTTATAATATCAACAAAACGCATATTAATTCCTCACTTTTAATCTAATAATTAAATTCCAGTAATAAATATTGATTGATTAAAATCACTTATATCACACTATTATAAAACGTTTACTGCATTTTAGTATTAACAGTTAACAGCTTATAATACGATTATTATATTAAACTGTTAACTGTTACTTGTTAACTTTTAACTATTCTAATATCCTTGTGTTGATTCACCTTTTAAAAGGCCAACAGCCCTGCTTGTTCCTATTCTGTCACAGCCTTCATTGATGAACATTTCAAGATCTTCTACTGTGCTTACTCCTCCAGCAGCTTTAATCTTTACATTTGGTCCTATGTGTTTTTTGAATAACTTAACATCATCAAGTGTAGCTCCGCCAGTTCCAAATCCTGTAGATGTTTTTATATAATCAGCACCGGCATCAGTCACAGACTTACACATAGCTATTTTTTCTTCTTCTGTTAAGTAGCAAGTTTCAATTATTACTTTTAATATCTTATTACCACATGCTTCTTTTAATGCTCTTATTTCTTCTGTAACTTTGTCGTATAATTTATTCTTAACATCAGTGATGTTAATTACCATATCTATTTCATTTGCTCCATCTTCTAAAGCTTTCTTTGTTTCTGTTACTTTAGCTTCAGTGCAAGAGTATCCTAATGGAAATCCTACAACTGTACATATATTAAGCTCTGGATATTTTTCATGTATACGAGATATGTAGCATGCTGGTATGCATACAGATGCTGTTTTGTATTCAACTGCATCATCACATATTTTTTGTATATCTTCCCAAGTTGCAACTGGATTTAATAATGTATGATCTACGTGTTTTAAAATTTCTGCCTTGTTCATTATTTTACCTCTTTTCCTAATACTAAAGTTTTCTATGTGATAATATTAATACTTTTTTGTTATAAGGTCAACATAAAATGTTAAAGTTTAAACATTTTATGTTCTTATTTTCATAACTGCCTTTAACTATTATAAAAATAATGTTAGAATATAACCAATAAATTCATAAGAATAAGGTGGTAAATTTTGAGTAAAAAATTGCAGCGTGCAAATAAAATTATAGACATACTTAAAGAAAAAAATGGTGCTACTGTAAAGGAGTTAGCCTTAACTCTTGGAGTATCAGAAATGACAATAAGAAGGGACCTTGAAGTCTTAAAATCTAATAACATTATTAATAATGTATATGGTGCTGCTATTTATAATCCTTCGAATAATATAGAAAGGCTTGAATCCTTTTATGATATCGAAAATGAAGTTGTTAAGAATGAAAATGAAAAAATAAAAATAGGGAAGGCTGCTGCAGGTCTTATAAATAAAGATGATATCGTGATAATTGATACTGGTACAACTACTGAAAAATTAGCACACTTTATAGACAATGAGTTAAATATAAGTGTTCTTATATATAATACAAATATCCTAATGGCTTTATCTAAAAAGAAAAACATAAAACTCATTTTTTCAGGCGGATATTTTCATCCCAATACGATGATGTTTGAAAGTCCAGAAGGAATATCATTAATAGAAAAAACACGTGCCACAAAGGTTTTTGTTTCAGCAGCTGGAGTTCATGAAAACCTTGGAGTTACATGTTCAAATAACTATGAAGTATTAACTAAACAAGCTATTATTAAATCGTCAGTAGAAAAAATCCTTCTCGTTGATTCACAAAAATTTGGCATAGTAAAGTCTTCTTACTTTGCAGATATCTCTGATTTTGATACAATTATAACTGATAGCGGAATTAGTGATGAATGGCGAAAGAAAATCACAGATTTAGGTATAAAGCTTATAATAGCTCTTATGTAAAAAGTAGCCAAATCATTCTTTTTTCAGTTGATATTTAAAAATAGAAAATTGATAGTTATTAATAAAAATTATAATTTTTAATATGTATTCAGGTATATATTATCTCTCAAAATATAATATATACCTGGTAATATTTTATATAATTTATATAAATTCTTTTTCTAATTTTCCTGAAACAATAAGATTCTTGTTGATTTTCTCTAATCCATTTCTCCCAAAAAAATTATCTATTATATTATGGCTTATATCAATTATTTCTTTAACGCTTAATTCTTGATTTTCTCTTTCATATATGCTTTTCAATATGGTATTAATAATCTTTAATCTTTTTCCTTCAATATTTAAACCAACTGTATTATAATTATTAGTTGTTCCAATTCCCTGAGATATTTTACTTAATGCATTTAAAAATCGTTTTATTTCACTTCTTATCTTATTAGGTGTCTTTATATTCTTATTCTTCAAAAACATGTTAATATCATTTATATTTTCTTTTTTTATATCATTAATACCTATAGCCTCGTAATCTTCTCTCTGCCCAATTCCTTCATTTATTTTATCTAAGCTTTTATCTATATTCATTGTTATTCTAAATACAGCATCTCTTATTTCAGATATTGTTAAATTTCTTCCTGTCTGGTATTTATATATGCTAATAAATTTATTAATTATATGAAGTTCACTTGGAATTACATCTATATCAAATTTTTTATAATTATATATTGTCCCATTTCCCTCATTTATCCTTATTAAAGTTATAGCTGCACTATTAGCTTCTTTTTTAAGATCATCTTTATTCAGAGATTTTCTTTTTTTTAAAAATTCATTTATATCTCCTATGTTTTCTTCATTAACCTTATATGCATTTATAATTTTATAGTCTTTTAATGTACCACAGCCAGAAATTATATTTTCTACTGTACTTTTTTTATCTGAGTCTGTAAAATTTATATCATTACTATCTGTAAAATCTGCTGCTATCTCATCATATATCCTTTCTTTATTAATTTTATAAAAATCTTCACTGCATTTATATGTTTTTTTATGAGGACATAATAATTGCGGCATATATTTTATTGTTAAGCAGATAAAGTCTATCAGTCTTCTTTTCATAATTATTACTCCATTCATTTGATTTATAGCACTAATTATATTAATATAATCTACTGTTAATATTTTACATTACAGTTTTATTTTTGTAAAATATTGCCATTGTAAATAATTTTGAGTAATAAATAAACATATCGTTCTTATTCTAATAGTTCTTCTTCCATCATTTCAACATCTATTACTTTAATAATATTTCTATCAAATTCAATGAATCCATCATCTCTCAGCTTCATAAGTTCTCTTGAAAGTGATGGTCTTGGAATTCCTAAAAGAGATGCTATCTGTTCTTTGCTCAGCTTTAACTTTACAGTTGTACTCTTCTGACTTTTAACCTGCTCTAGTATGAAATTTACTACCTTCTCCCTGATGCTTTTAAAAGAAATACTCTTTATTTTTCTATTCAGTACAAATATTTTATCACTCAGTAACGTAATAAAATTCCTCAGTATTATTTCTTCTTTAAGACATAACTTTATTATGTCATCTCTTTTTATATATGAAATAACACTATCACTTGCTGCAATTATTGTTGCAGGATATTCATTTTTATTGGAAAACATTATTGCTTCACCAAAAACCTCACCAGCTTCCATTCTCTTAAGAACTATATGCTTTCCACTTGAATATATCCTCTGTATTTCAACAACACCATCAATAACAAGTCCAAGAGTACCACATTCTTCTCCTTCACTTGCAATTATCTGCCCTTTTGAATATTTTTTTGATATATGTCTTAATTCAGAAATTATTATTTCTGCTTTATCATCTTCTATATCTTTAAAAAACTCATTTTTCTTTATTTTTTCAATAATATTCCTCATATTTTTTATAACCTATACCTATCTCTAAAATTTTCATTAAAATATACTGCTAAAACTTTTATCTTTAGTATATTATAAGCAATTATAATCACAATAAAAGACTTTTTCCTAAATATTTTTAGGAAAAAGCCTATATAATCTATAACTATATATGATATTTATTTAAGTAATCTATAATTCTAAGCCTCTTCCATAACTACATTTTGTGAATTTGACCCGCTATTTTTTAAGATGTTTAAAAGCATTCCTAAAACTATTCCTACTGCTGCTGGAAGTATCCATCCAAGCCCCTGTGAGTATAATGGTAATTTAGAAAAATAGCTTAATAATAATTCACTGCTGAAGCCTGCCTGGCTTAATGCATCAACAACACTTACTACACCTGTAAATAATATTGTTAAACAGTACACTGACTTATTTCCTTTAAGGAATTTATCGAACATTGCAAGTACAATAAGCATTATAGCTATTGGATAAATTGCATTTAATACTGGAACAGAAACTGCCAAGATTTTTGTAAGTCCCATATTTGCAAGTACCATACTTGAAAGTGATAATACTCTTACCCATGTTTTATATGTTACCTTTGTGCTTAAACTTGCAAAATACTCACTGCATGAAGTTATAAGTCCTACACATGTAGTTAAACATGCTACTGTAAATATTACAGCCAAAAGTATTGCTCCTGGTTCACCAAAGAGATATGTCATTACATTATTTAAAGTCTGTGCTCCATTTTCAGTTGCTCCAAATCTTCCTCCACTTGATGCTCCAAGATGACATAACATAGAATATACTGCTATTAATAATGTTCCTGCAATAATTCCTGCTTTTATAGAACATGAAACAACTGCTTTTTCTGATTTTACACCTTTAGATCTTATTGCAAAGGAAATAACTATACCAAAATTTAATGCTGCAATTGTATCCATTGTAAGATATCCTTCTAAAAATCCTTTTACAAATGGTGATGACGCATATTCTCCAGTTGGAGCTCCATATCCTCCTAATGGTTTGAATACTGCTGAAACAAAAACTAAAGCAATTAATGTTAATAGTGTTGGTGTTAAAAATTTTCCTATACGGTCAACTAGTTTTGATGGTGATAAACATAGCCAGTAAGCTGCACTGAAAAATACAAGTGTATAAAGCAGTCTTGCAAAAGTCATGCTTATATCTGTATTTGTAAGGAACGGTGCTACAGCCATTTCAAACGGAAGACTTCCAGCTCTTGGAATTCCAAGACAAGGTCCTATAGATAAATAAATTAAAACTGTAAATACTGATGCAAAAACTGGATTAACTCTATCTGCTAAGTTTCTAAGTCCTCCTGATTTAGCAACTGCAATAACACCTAATATAGGAAAACCAACTGCTGTAATAAAAAATCCTGCCATGGAAACCCATGTTGCACTTCCTGCTGATTGTCCCAAAAATGGTGGAAAAATTAAATTTCCTGCTCCAAAAAATAATGAAAATAACATTAAACTCACTAATCTTAAATCTTTTCTTGATAAATTATCCATAATTAAATATCCCCCTCTTTTTTAGTTAACAGTTAGCAGTTAACAAGTAAAAATTATCCATACTAACTATTTTTCAAGTAATACTTATTCTTATGATTGAAAATCTTACGGCCCCTAATTTTCAATCAACTGCTATACTACTATTCTTCATTTACAGTATCACTTAATTCAATTTTCTAATTAATATATTCCTGTTAGATTTATTAATAAACGAAAAAATACCCCGCCCCTTATAACAAAGGGACGAGGTTAACTCGCGATACCACCCTAATTCCATAAAATCATAATATAAAATACATTATAATCTTACAGCTCTCAGTTACGTACAAAAATACGCCTTCCTTGTAACGGTGGAATTTCCGTTGAAACTTACTTTAAATATTTCAGTTTCACTCCTCCAAGATGATTTTCGGTAATACACTGTACATTGACTTTCATCAGCCGTCAACTTTCTGTAGAACAATAATTATTACTTACTTTTTCTTTTCGTAGGATTTTCATCTAACTTTGAATTTATAATACACTGATTTTTCAACCTTGTCAATATTATTTTTTATATTTTTATCATTATCTACAGTTGTATAGTAAAATATATTAAATATTATGCAATAAATTTTATAAATTTAATATCACACTCACTAATTAATACCCATATTTTACTCTTATTTACACACAACTATTCTTGTAATTTTCTTAGCAGATTATCAAGTTCATCTTTCAGACTCTTTATCTCATCCTTGCTAAGATTAATCCTACATACCATCTCTTTAGGCACACATGTTATTTCTTCTTTAAGTTTTCTTCCCTTTTCCGTAAGTTCTACTATAACTACTCTATCATCATTAACATCTCTGTATCTACTTATAAGGCCCATACTTTCTATCTTCTTCAAAAGTGGAGTTAATGTCCCTGAATCTAGATGCAGCCTCTTACCCATTTCTTTGACGGTACTCTTTTCATCCTCCCATAAAACAAGCATTGCAACATATTGAGTATACGTAAGATTAAACTTATCCAAACATGGTTTATACAGCTTAATAACTTCTCTCGATGCAGCATATAAAGAAAAACATAGCTGATTATCGAGCTTAAGATCATCATATTTACTCATCATTAATCCCTCCATAAAATTATTTTGTATGTGTTCTTCATATAAATTACTAATTATTTCAAAACCATTGTATTTCTAAACTAAACTATCTTATTAAAAAATATAGATACCTTATATTATTAATAATTAAATGAACATCCATTTAATTACTTTACATATAATCAGGTATCTATAATTGTTTAATATATTTTCTGTTTTATCTATAAATCCTATTTATTATAGGTTAGCTTCAATAACAGTTTTGATTCTTTCCTTTGGTAAGAATCCTACCATTGTATCAACTACTTTATTATCTTTAAATAACATCATTGTTGGAACACTTGATATTCTGAATTCATCTGCTAAATCTCCAGATTGATCTATGTCTACTTTTATTATCTTGACTTTATCTCCCATTTCACTACTTAAATCTTCAAGTACGGGAGCAAGCATTTTACAAGGTCCACACCATGTTGCAAAGAAATCTACTAAAACAACACCTTCTGAAATTTCACTTCTAAATTCATTACTATTTACTACTTTCATTAAACTATCTCCTTTATATATCATTGATTATACACTAGATTCTTTATGTATTTTGTCTTTTACTTTTCTTTATATACATTTATTTAAATTTAATTTTATTCAATTTAATTTATTAGAATTATTATATATATGTATGAATATATTGTCAAGTTTAACTTATAATATATAATAAAAAAATTGATAATTAATACACAAATTTATTCGAATTAATTATCAATTATATATAATATTATCTATTTTACAATAATCTTAAAATCTCTTAGATTTATTTTATATTCATTGAGCATTTCAATTACTGTATCTCGGAATTCATTCTGCTGTGATTTCTTTTCAACTACTTTTACCGGCTTTACTATAATATCGCTATGCCTGTTTTGCTTATACTGTTTTGTAAGTATCTCTGCTGTTTTAACTAAGAGATCATCCCAGCCATCAACAAGGATAATATCATTATCAATTTCAAATCCCTTTGGCTCTTTACCTGAAAAATCTTTATATATTTCGAGTTCTATATTTACAGTATTTACTTCATCATCTGAAATATCCTTTGAAATATCCTTTGATTTTACTTCCTCTTCATTCATGATTTCCTTTTCTTCCTTGGAATCATTTTTGTCTTCTTTTTCCTCAGTATTTTTATTTCCTTCATCTTTCATCCATTGTACATAATCTCTTATATTTTCGACTACTTTGTATATAGAAATACATGTATCTCTATACTGCTGGCTTAATTCAAAGTTTCTGCTATCTTTTATGAGCTTGCTTGATTTATCTTCAATATGATCAATTGTATTTTCTAGTACTGTAGATACATCTAAAAGGCTCTTTTGAATTTCAATCGACATTGATGGAAATTTTTCAATAACATACTGTATTGTTTCCTCTTTAAACAATGATAATGTCTTCCCGCATTTTACTTGATTATTTATATTATCTTCAATAAAATTATCTTTCGTATTTTTATTAATCCCTATATTAAGTGATTCCTCTTTTTTAAAAAAACCCATTTCTAACACTCCATTCCCCCAAAAATTATACCCTAATTTTAGCATATTATTACTGTTTTGTTAATTTATTGATTGAGTTATTTATTAGCTTATAATTTAGGATTTTACGTGAGCTAGAAAAATACATTATATGATAAAAAAGTGGCTGCTCCACGCTCCCTTCGGGGTTATAATTTTTAAAATTAATATAGCCTAAGGCCTTGATATTACTCATGTTACAACTTGTTCAAATCTATAATTTCCTGTACGTTAAAAAAAAGGTAATCGGAATCTGATTACCCTAAAATTATATTTATATTAGTTATTTTCACAATACTCTATTATAGATTCTGCAACTCTTTTTGCCTGAACAACTGCCTGAACAACAGTTTTTGCTCCTGTTACCACATCTCCCGATGCAAAAGTTCCCTCTTTTGTTGTATGACCCTTGTCATCAGTGACAAGAAGACCCCATTTATTAGTATTTAAGTCTTCCGTGCTTGATACTATGTATGTTCTAGGCGACTGGCTTATAGCAATTATTGTTGAATCACATTCAAAGAATTCCTCTTCACCTTCAATAACTTTTGTTGCTACTCTTCCATCTTCATCAGTAACATTTTCTGTATGAGCAAGTCTTACACCGTTATCTGTGATTTCTAATGGAGATCTGAAAAGTTTGAATTTCACTCCATTTTCTTTTGCTTCTCTTATTTCTTCATTAGTAGCAGTCATATCTTCAAAGCCTTTTCTATAAAGTACTGTAACATCTGCACCATTAATCTTTGCCATCCTTGCTGCATCCATAGCCACATTTCCTGCACCGATAACAGCTACTTTTCTGCCTAATCTATATACACCAGGTGACTTTAAATAATCAATTGCAAAGTGTACATTCCCTAAAGTTTCACCTTTAATATTAAGTGTTTTAGGATTCCATACTCCAGTTCCAATAAATACTGCTTTGTATCCATCTTCAAATAACCTGTCAAGAGTTATTACAGGTCCTATTAATGTATTAGGTCTTATTAAAACCCCAATATCTATGAGCTTGCTTTCTAACTTATCTACAATTGATTTTGGAAGTCTATATTCTGGTATTCCGTATCTTAACACTCCGCCAATCTTATCATGAGCATCAAAAATTGTTACTTTATATCCCTTTTGTGCTAATATAAAAGCAATAGTTATTCCAGCAGGACCTCCGCCTATAATTGCAACTCTATCTTTATCCTTTGGGACATTCTCCAAATCTAAATCATCTAAATATTTTGCAGAAATCTCTGCCTCCATCTCATGAAATCTTATTGGTTCACCCTTTATTCCTCTTATACAGTTTCCCTTACACTGGTCTTCATGAGGACATACTAATGCACATACGACAGATAATGGATTATTATTAAACAGTATTTCCCCTGCTTCATGAATTTTTCCTTCTTTGTAAAGACTTATTACTTCAGGAATAGGTGTATCTATAGGACAATTTTGTCTGCATCTTGGTTTTTTACATAACAGACATCTGTCTGCTTCTTCTTTTAGTTGTATCATTTTGTTCTCCTTTACATTGTATATTTCTTTTGTACTTTGAAATAAACCATATATGTAGATATATTTTATCCTCTTTTACTTTTGAAATCAAATTATATATTTCTATTGATAATAATTCTCCTTATGAACTATACTTAATATTGAAAAGTTTAATTTTAAGGAGGCTTTATAATTTTAATGTCTAAAGGAGATAATCATATGTGGGTAGTTTTTGCACTTTTATCAGCATTATTTGCTGCTCTTACATCAATTCTTGCCAAGATAGGTATTGATGGAATCAATTCAAATCTGGCTACCGCAATTCGTACTGTAGTTGTTTTAGTAATGGCATGGGGAATAGTATTCTTTACAGGAACTCATTCAGAAATTTCAAACATACAGACAAAAAGCTGGGTATTTTTAATATTATCAGGGATTGCTACAGGTCTTTCATGGCTGTTTTACTACAAGGCGCTTCAATTAGGAGAAGCATCAAAGGTAGTTCCAATTGACAAATTCAGCGTTGTAATAAGCATGGTTCTTGCTTTTTTAATACTTAAGGAAGCTGTAACTGCTAAAACAATTATAGGTGGTATTTTTATTACTATAGGCACATTTGTGTTAATATTATAAATATAAGAGGTGTGATATACTCACCTCTTTTATATCTAAACCTTTATTCTGTTATTAGCTATTTTTTAATTTTCGCTGATATCTCCCTACAAATGGAGTAACTAATTTTCTTGGAAGTAAAACAAATAACTTATATTGCATACCTGGAACTATAGTAACTTTCCTTTTCATTAATCCTTCATACCCTTTTTTTGCTACAAACTTAGGACTCATTGCATTTGCATTGTCTTTCTTTCCTGCATTCTTAGAGAAATTTGTTTTTGTTGCCCCAGGACATAGCACGGAAACAGTTATATTATAATTCTTTAACTCTTCAGCAATTGCTTCAGTAAATGAAAGCACATAGGCCTTTGTAGCATAATATACTGCTGTGTAAGGCCCTGGATGGTATGAACCTGTAGATGCAACATTTAAAATTCTGCCTTTGTTTTTTTTAACCATATTACTTGCAAAAAACTTTGTAAGATATGTTAATGCATTCATATTAAGATTCATAATACTTTCATCTTTATCGTAGCTTTCACTTATAAATTCGCCAACATATCCTGCCCCGGCATTATTGATCAATATATCAACATCAATTTCATTTTCTAATATTTCATTGCATAATTCTTTAATTTCATTTTCTTTACTTAAGTCTTTGGAGAAAACCAAAACTTTTACTTTATATTCTCTAATTATTTTTTCCTTTATCTCTTCAAGTTTATCTTTACTACGTGCACATAAAATTAAATTATAATTATTCTGAGCAAATATCTTTGCAAATTCATATCCAATACCACTTGTTGCACCTGTAATTAATACATTTTCCATAATAACTTCACCTCTGCATTTATGAAATTAAA
>JAEWQX010000234.1 GCA_023399035.1 Bacillota bacterium
ATAGCTGAGTTAATTTAAGCTAGCGGAGGGAGGGATATTAAATGTCAGAAATCAAAGTTGGAGAAAACGAAACACTTGAAAGTGCGTTAAGAAGATTTAAAAGAAAATGTGCTAGAGCTGGTGTTATCTCAGAAGTAAGAAAGAGAGAACATTATGAAAAGCCAAGCGTAAAGAGAAAGAAAAAATCAGAAGCTGCAAGAAAGAGAAAGTTCAAATAGGCCTATGATTTCCTTTGAAAGAGGGTACAATTATGTCAATAATTAAAGATAGATTACAAGAAGATTGGAAAGCTGCTTTAAAGACAAAAGACAAATTTACAGCTAACGTAATTAGCACTGCTAAATCTGCTATATTATTAGTTGAAAAAACGGATAATAGAAAGATTGAAGATGATGAAGTCATCAGCATATTAGCTAAAGAAGTTAAGCAAAGACGTGAATCTCTAGTTGAGTTTGAAAAAGGAAACAGACAAGATTTAGTTGATCAGTGTAAAGCTGAAATAGAGATTTTGTTGAAATACCTTCCTCAACAGTTAGATGAAGAAGAGATAAGAAAAATAGTAATAGAATCAGCTGAAGTAGTGGGTGCAAATAGCATTAAAGATATGGGAAAAGTTATGTCAGCTGTTAGACCTAAAGTTACAGGCAGAGCTGATGGTAAACTTGTAAGTCAGATTGTTAAAGACTATTTAAATAATAAATAATAAAAGAACTCAAGATTTTCTTGAGTTCTTTTATTATTTATTTTAGATATTTTATAATTATTAATAATTGATTTTCTACTAGAAAGTTCTATGTAATAGTTTATTAATTTAGAGTGCTATATATTTCTGGGAATATAAAATAAGTCTATTATTTAAAATAGTTTTGTTATTTTTAAGTTTATATTATTAGAAATCTCTGCAAGAGATTTCATCAGCAACTTTCAATTATCATCTATCAACTGATAAGTTTTGTGCATTAATTAGTGAATCCTATCATAAATTACAATGAGTAAGTTTAAATAGGAGGACAGAATGGAAGAGAAATTTCAAAAAGGAAAAGAAAAGTTATTGAATAAATTAGAATTTCCAAGTGACATTTCAATGGACCTTCCTAAGATAATAATAATCGGAAACAGAGAGATAACTATTGAAAATCACAGAGGAATAATAGCATTTGAAAGTTCTATGGTTAAAATAAATTCCAGAATAGGTGCAATAACTATACATGGAAGAAACTTCGAAATATTATTTATAGGTGATACAAGCATGACTATAAGCGGCAAATTTGAAGGAGTATCATATGAGGAGAGGAATATATGATATTTGACAGATTTATTTCGGGAAAGTTAACCATAGAAGTAAAGGCTTTAAAAGTAGAAAAAATATTAAATGCTATCTGGAATAAAAATATTCCAGTTAACAATGTTATCAAACTTGATTTAACAACTATTATGTTTGAAGTTGATTATTCAGATTATGGTGAAGTGCTATCTATAATAAAAAGATATAAAGGCAAGGTTAGAATAACTAACAGAAACGGATGGATATTCACATTAATAAGACTGAGAAAAAAGATATCCTTGGTCTTGGGTGTATTTTTGTTCTTTGGAATAATATATGGATTATCAAATTATATATGGTCTATAGATATAGAAACAAAAGAAAATCTTACCCCATTTGAGGTGAGGAGAGAACTTTATTCCATAGGAATAAAGCCAGGATTGAAAAAATCATCTATAAATGTTTATGAAATAGAAAGAAAAATGCAGACTATTAATGATCAGATAATGTGGATAAGGACAAGAATTGAAGGTTCGACTTTACATTTGGTAATAGAAGAAAAAGTAAATCCGCCATCTACTGAGAAAAAAGAATCAGATTCAGTCGTTGCAAAGTGTGATGGTGAAATAGAGAGAGTATACACATATTCAGGAAATCCTGCTGTAGTACCAGGAGACATAGTAAAAGAAGGGGATATTTTAATATATCCAGTTCAGGGACGAGAAGGGTTTGAAGTAGAAACAAAACCAAAGGGTAAAGTACTTGCAAATACTTTTTATGAAAAATATATGGAAATTCAGGTCAGCGGTGATAAA
This sequence comes from Bacillota bacterium, assembly GCA_023399035.1. Classification (GTDB taxonomy): domain Bacteria; phylum Bacillota; class Clostridia; order Clostridiales; family Clostridiaceae; genus Clostridium. The sequence goes on from JAEWQX010000234.1 coordinate 2,080, forward strand.
CTTCAGAGAACTGGCAATAAACGGAGTGATATATACTTAAGTTTCTGGGGAAAAAAAATTTACTTAAAAAAAGCTATAAACAAATTTGCTTATTATGATAAAATAGAAGAAAACAATGGATTTTTTAACAGTATCATATACTTTGAAAAAAAAGCAACTCCAGTTAATGAAGATAAAGATAAAATAATAGATGAATCTTCTTTAAAGCTTGAAGATTCCTTGAAGAAAAGTCTCAGTAATGATGCTGAAATAGTAAAAAAGGATATAACAACAGAAGATATTGGTGATGGAAAATTATTAGTGAAGGTTATATTTACTGTAGAACAGGACATAGCTAAAAATATATCATGATTTTTTATTGAAGATGAAAAGGTGATTAACATGAAAGTTAAAGATGACGTTAATATTAGAAAGAAAAATAGTGTGAGAAGAGTTTTATTATTTATAATAGTTTTTGCATTATCATACTTATTGCTTATAACAGCTATAAAGCCTCAACAGTATAGTCTTAAGGTCGGTGAGATACCTAGAGCGGATATAAAAGCACCTCGAGACACTATTGATGAAAAAGCCACAAAAGAAGCAGAAGCAAAGGCATTGGAAAAAGTCGATAAGCAATATACACAGAAAACTGAAGTTAAGAAACAGGCAGAAGATAATGTTATACAAATTTTTGAAAAATTAAATGCATTAATTAATACTGCAGATAATCAGGGTGCTGCTGTTCCAAGTGTTGATAGTGAAATTGCAGAGTTGAAAAAAGTTGAAGGTATAAATCTTAGTGATGATGAGTATAAAGAACTTTTAAATATACCAAAAGAAGATTTGAGTTCTTTACAAAAAAATATTCTTAATATATTAGATAAAACATATGAAAAAAATATTGATGAAAATGATGAAGGCGGTTTAAATGTAGCTAGGGATAATGCTGCCTTGATGATTGATAATCTGAATCTAGGAGATAAGCTTACAGATGCAGTGAAGGATATGGTTAAGAGTCAGATAAATCCAAACTGTTTTTATGATGAGGAAAAGACACAGGAATTAATAGAAGAAACTCGTAAATCAGTTGCAAAAGTCATGATTAAGCAGAATCAGATTATAGTAAAGGAAGGAGTTCCTGTAACTCAGGATGAACTTGATATCTTATCTAGTCTTGGAATGCTTGATGATGGAAAAAATACATCTACTTATCTCTATGTATATCTTGTACTTGCAGTATTTTTAGGAATGATCATGTTCCTTGAATATAATTATATAGATAGAAACTATAGTGATATATTTAAAAACACAAAGAAGATTACTTTAATAAGCGTTATCAATTTAATGACTCTTGTTTTTGCAAGAACAATAGGGCTTATATCGCCGTTTTTAATACCATTTGCATGTGCTCCAATGCTTATTACACTTCTTATAAATTATAAGATATCAATAGTGGTGAGCATATTAAATGTTATTGTAGTAAGCATAGCATCAAGCTTTGATGCTCAGGTTATGATGGTAGGAATTATAAGTTCTATCTTGGGTTCTACACTGCTCAGAAAAATGCAGCAGAGAAATGATCTGATTTATTCAACATTATATATTTCTGTTGTGGGAGCAATAATTAATGTGTCTACAGGAATATTGATATCCAGCAATCTGAGTGAGGTTCTTACTAAAAGTGCAATAACCTTTATGGGAGGAGTTTTAGGAGGAATATTTGCTTTAGGAATACTTCCGTTTTTGGAAGGTACATTTAATGAGGTTACAACATTGAAGCTTCTTGAGTTATCTAATCCAAACCATCCGCTTTTAAAGAAGCTTTTAATGGAGGCTCCAGGAACATACCACCACAGTATGCTTGTTGCTAATCTTGCAGAAATGGCATCGGAAGAAGTTGGTGCAAATTCTGTAATAGTAAGGATTGGTTCTTATTATCATGATATTGGTAAGACGGAAAGACCTTATTTCTTTGGAGAAAATCAAATGGGAGGGGATAATCCACATACTCATATGACACCTAACCTTAGCGCCAAGATAATAATTTCCCATGTTAAAGATGGTCTTGAACTTGCAAGAAAATACAATCTTCCAAAGGTTGTTCAGGATATTATAGCAGAGCATCATGGAACTACTCTTGTTAAATATTTCTATTATACTATGAAAAATAATAGTGAAAATCCAGATGAAATTAAAGAAGAGGATTATAGATATCCAGGTCCAATTCCTAGCTCTAAGGAAGCAGGGATAATTATGCTTGCTGATAGTGTAGAAGCAGCAGTAAGATCAATAAAAGAGCCTAATGAAGATAAAATCAAAGAAATGATAAATAATATTATTAATGATAAATTATCATGCGGTCAGCTTAATGACTGTAACCTCACAATTAAAGATGTAGAAAAGATAAAGAAATGCTTTTTAACAGCCTTAAATGGAATATATCATCACAGAATAGAATATCCTAAGGAAAAAGTTAAGAGCTTAAATGACGATAATAATAAGGATAAGGAGTAAGAATCAAATGATATATGTAGATAATAGACAGGGAAAGATAGAAGTAAGCAGCAAGCTTGAAGAAGAACTTAAAAATGTAATAGAATTTGCTCTTAAAGAAGAAGAAGTGGAAATTCCATGTGAAGTGTCATTATTATTTGTAGATAATGATGAAATAAGAGAAATTAATAATGAAACAAGAAATATTGATAGAGAGACAGATGTACTGTCATTTCCAATGTTAGATTATGAGGATAAGAAAGTATTTAAAGAAATATATAAAGGATATGAATTTTCGCAAAGTGATTTTGATGGAGATGAACTTGTGCTTGGAGATATAGTTCTTTCCTTAGAAAAAGCATTGGAACAAAGCAGAGAATTTAATCATTCATTTGAAAGAGAAGCTTCTTATTTAGTCGTACATTCAGTGCTTCATCTTTTAGGATATGATCATATGGTAGATGAAGATAAAGTGATTATGAGAAAAAGAGAAGAAGAAATTTTAAATAAACTCAACATAACAAGAGAAATATAGAAAAGAGAGCTGGTAGTTAATGCAGAAATAATTTTAACTATCAGCTTTAAATTATTTATTGAATAATGGTGGTGGTCATATGAAAATGAAAAAAGTTCTGGATAGTTTCAATAATGCAATAAATGGAATAATAGATACAGTCAGGACAGAACGAAATATGAAAATACATCTAATTGTCTCGCTGTTTATACTCGCAGCATGCTTTTTCTTTGATGTAACAAAATATGAATTTCTTATTCTTGCTGTCACTATATCTATGGTTATTAGTGCTGAAATTGTTAATACAGCAATTGAAGCAGCTATAGATATGACTACTAACTATTATCATCCATTGGCAAAGGTAGCTAAAAATGCAGCTGCTGGTGCAGTGCTTGTAACTGCCATAAATGCAGTAGTCGTTGGATATATAATATTCTGGGATAAGTTATCTAATCTTTCTTATACTTTGGTAAACAGGGTAAAAGCATCGGAGCCATATACTATATTTATTGTTCTTGTAATTGTATGTATAGCAACAATAATAGTTAAGGCTATTTTTGGTGAGGGAACTCCATTAAAGGGAGGCATGCCCAGCGGACATAGTGCTCTTGCTTTTTCAATAGCAACTGCAATATCACTTATTACTGCAGAACCAATAAGTATTCTTTTGAGTTTTATTCTTGCTTTAATCACAGCCCAGAGTAGGGTTGATTCTGAAGTGCATACTGTTTTGGAAGTGATTGTTGGAGCAATTTTTGGAATGCTTCTCACTGTTTTTATATTCACTGTATTCAGGCTATAAGCTTTATTATGCTGAAGGATATATTATCAAGATAAAAGTTCAAAAATCAACATTTCAAAAATAAATATGGGTTTTAAATTGAAGTTCATAGTGATCAGATGATGAATTGATAGAAGTGGAAAGAATAATTTTTTATTTATGGCTTTTCACTTTTAGATATTAATTTGAGTTGGTATTTATATACAGATAATAAGAAGAACTTATTAAGTTAATATTGACTTTAGAAATAAGTGAATATAAAATAACAGTCTAAACATGTTGTAGCTGAAAATTAATATATAATAGTTGACAGGTGATGTTGAAATTTATTATATTTATATGATTATTTTTATTGAATATATATCTTAAATCATGTTTAAAATGGAAAGTCATAAAATAGTGTGTATTAAAATTTGATACTGGAATAAGTATTTTATAAAAATAAAACTATATCAATAAATATGATTCATAATCATGAAGTTGTATACACTAAAAATATTTATTTAGTTTAAATATAATTGGTCATAGTAAAAAGGCAGTTATAAACAATTGTCTATTGAAAATAAATAGAGTATACTATTAAATATAGCAGATGAAAATTAAAAAGAATAAAAGTGCTTTATGGAGTAAAATATTAAAAGTTCTTGTTTTTTCTGATAGTATTAACACGGAATTTAGATGCTGTATAAATTATAGTATAAAAATAGTACTGAATATATTGTAATTTGGATATAATTTAGGATATAAATGAGTAATTTATAAACTTATAAGACAAAACTTTAAACAAGAGCCTGGAAGTTCAGGCGCGAGGAGGAAGAATGTTTAAATCAGGATTTGTAACAATCGTTGGAAGACCTAATGTTGGAAAATCAACTTTATTAAATTATATTATGGGAGAAAAATTATCTATAGTTTCTAATAAACCACAAACAACTAGAAACAATATACAGACAATATTAACTGGTGATGATTTTCAGATGGTGTTTGTAGACACTCCAGGAATACATAAACCTAAGCATAAATTAGGAGAGTTTATGGTAAACTCTGCAAAGGAATCAACAAAGGATGTTGATTTAGTTTTATTCCTAACTAATCCATGTGATGAAATAGGAAGAGGAGATAAATTTATATTAGAAACACTAAAGGGTAAAAAATGTCCAGTTTATTTTGTATTGAATAAAGTTGATGAAAATACTCAGGACAGAGTAGCAAAAACTTTAGAGATGTTTTCAAAAGAATTCGAATTTGATGAAATAATACCTATTTCAGCAATAAAGGGTAAAAATGTAGATACACTGCTTGAACTAATGAAGAAAGCAATGCCTGAAGGACCTAAATATTATCCAGATGATATGATAACAGATGTTCAGGAAAAGTTTGTTGTTTCTGAAATAGTAAGAGAAAAAGCATTAAGAACATTAAGAGATGAAGTACCACACGGTATTGCAGTAGATATACTTCAGATGAAGCAGAATGAAAAGGGAACTTACCATATAGAAGTTGATTTAATATGTGAAAAGGATTCTCATAAAGGGATAATCATAGGAAAGAATGGTCAGACACTTAAGAGAATAGGAGAAACTTCAAGATATGAAATAGAAAAATTCTTAAGAGCAAAAGTTAATATAAAAATATGGGTTAAAGTTAGGAAAGAATGGAGAGATAATCAGAACTTATTAAAGGAACTAGGATATAAGAAAAGCAAATAGGAGATGATTAATCTGTCAGTTTTTGAGACTAAGGCCGTTATAATAAAGACTCAGGATTATAGAGAAAATGATAAGCTGGTTTGGTTTTATGCTGAAGGACTTGGAAAAATAACAGCAATAGTAAGAGGGGCCAAAAAGAGCAAGAGTAAGTTTTTATCACTTACTCTTCCCCTTTGCTACGGTGAATACATGGTATATAAAGGTAAAAACTTGTATACACTTCAGGAAGGAAAGATAATAAACTCATTTCAAGGTCTTTTGAATAATTTAGACAAACTTACGTATTCATCTTATCTATGTGAGCTTATTGATATTGCCTGTGAAGAAAATGAAGTGAATGAGAGTCTTTTTAGGGATCTAGTGACAACACTGTATTTGTTAAATACTGATGCACTTGATTATGAGCTTTTAATAAGGGCTTTTGAATTAAAGTTGTTGAAAGCTACAGGATATAGTTTAACATTAGACAGCTGCAGTATATGCAGAAAGAAAATAGGAGTATCCAATTATATTAGTTTATCTTCTTTTGGGGGCGTATGCGATGAATGCCCAAAAGAACATGGAGTATATATATCTAAAGGTGCATATAATGCTTTAAGATATTTAATGGCAACAAATGTAGATAAGCTGTATAGATTGAATTTAAATAGTGAAATAAAAAATGAAATAGAAAAGGTAACTACTTTTTTTATAGCTAATAATTACACTAAGAAGCCTAAAAGTTTAGAAATGTTAAAATTTATTAAGGAGTGATTGTTTATGGAAAATATAACACTAGAACAAGTTGATAAAGTACGTGAGAGATGCAATGTTTCTTATGCAGAAGCTAAGGAAGCTCTTGAAATTTCCAATGGAGATGTACTTGAAGCAATAATATATATAGAAAAGAATCAGAAGATGGAAAATGATAATACTAAAGAAAATGGAAATTCTGATTTTTGTTTTAACTCTATGTCAGTAGATGAACTTAAAAATATGATAAAGAGTTTAATTGAAAAGGGCAATGTAACAAGAATAAAAATCAAGAAAGACGATGAAGAAATATTAGATATACCTGTTAATGCTGGAATTGCAGCAAGCGTTATAGCAATAACAATACCTCCAATACTTGCAGCAGCACTTATAGCAGCTATAGCAACTCAGATTACTATTGAAATAACAAGAGAAGATGGATCAGTTGAAGTAGTCAATAAATATGTTACTAAAGTAGCCAATGATGTTAAAAATAAAGCTTCAGATTTTGCTGATGCTGTTAAGAGTAAGGTAAATGAAGTTAAGACAGAAGTAAAAAGTGAAGTTAAGAATCAAAAAGATGAAGAGGAAAGCAAAATATTTACTGGTGGAGAAACAGTATATACTTATACAGTAAATTTTGATGAAGAAAAGAAAGATGATTCTGACAAAAATTAATTTGGATTTGTGTAATAAAAAATATAAAAAATAATATAAAATTATTATGCGAGGAATATTTGATAAATTTGTTTGATTTTTCTGAAAATTCACTCTAGTAAAAGAAAAAAATAGTGTTATAATAAAAGTGTAATATATATGAATATTATTCAAATATTTCTTGTATTTATAGAAAGAGGGATAAATTTGAAGTTATCACCTAGACAGGAAGAGATAATAAACTTAGTAAAAGAAAACCAGCCAATAACAAGTGAGGCACTGGCTGAGAGATTAGGGGTTACAAGAGCAGCTCTTAGAGCTGATTTAGCAGTACTTACTATGATAGGTACATTAGATGCTAGACCTAAGGTAGGTTATGTTTATCAGGGTAAATCATCAAGTGGTTTGGTATATGCCCATATAAGCAAAATCAAAGTACGTGATATAATGTCAAAACCTACTACTGTTAATGAGGACACAATGGTATATGATGCAATCGTATACTTATTCCTTAATGATGTTGGAACACTGTTTATAGAAAACAATGGAATACTAACAGGTGCAGTTTCTAGAAAAGATTTTCTTAAGATATCTATAGGAGGAACTGACATACACAAAGTACCAGTAGGGGTAATAATGACTAGGATGCCTAACATAATATGTGCAAGTGAAGATGATAATGCATATAATCTTGCAAAAAAGATTATAGAGCATGAGATTGATAGTATACCAGTTGTTGAACCTATTGAGAATAGTGAAGGAAAAGAACAATACAAGATAGTTGGTAAGGTTTCCAAGACAAATATTACAAAGTTATTTGTTAAACTTGGAAGCAATGGAGAATAAAATTAAAAAAAATGGGAATTATTTATTAGGGTAGCTACGAATTTTTCCAAAAAGTTCGTTAGTATATATATTATTGAGAAATTTATAGGAAAAGAGGGAGTATTGATATGACAAAGAAATACGTTTATCTTTTTAGTGAAGGAAATGCTTCAATGAGGAATCTGCTTGGAGGAAAGGGTGCCAACTTGGCGGAAATGACTAATATAGGAATTCCAGTTCCAAGTGGATTTACAGTTACAACAGAAGCATGTACAAAGTATCATGAAGATGGTCAGGAAATTTCACCTGAAATTCTAGATGAAGTATATGCAAGTTTGACAAAGCTTGAAGAAATGACAGGTAAAAAATTCGGAGATAACACAAATCCTCTATTAGTTTCAGTAAGATCTGGTGCAAGAGTATCGATGCCTGGTATGATGGACACTATATTAAATTTAGGATTAAACGATATAGCTGTTGAAGCTATGGCTGGTTTAACTAACAATCCTAGATTTGCATATGATTCATATAGAAGATTTATTCAAATGTTCTCTGATGTTGTTATGGGTATAGAAAAGAGATTGTTTGAAAATAAGATCGATGAAATGAAAGAAAAAAATGGTGTAGAATTTGATACTCAGCTTACAGCTGAAAATCTAAAAGAATTAGTTGGTCAATTCAAAGAAATCTATAAGAAAGAAAAAGGTGAAGATTTTCCACAAGATCCAAAGGTACAGTTAGTTGAATCAATAAAAGCTGTATTCAGATCATGGGAAAATCCAAGAGCTATTGTATATAGAAGATTGAATGATATACCAGGTGAATGGGGAACAGCAGTTAATGTTCAACAGATGGTATTTGGTAATAAAGGTGAAACTTCAGGAACAGGAGTTATCTTCTCAAGAAACCCTGCAACTGGTGAAAAAGGAATCTTTGGTGAGTATTTGATGAATGCTCAAGGTGAAGATGTTGTTGCTGGTATCAGAACACCACAGCCAATAGGAAAATTAGAAGAACAGAATTCGGAAATCTATAAAGAATTAGTAGGGATTATTAATACTTTAGAAACTCACTATAAAGACATGCAGGATATGGAAATAACTATTGAAGAGGGTAAATTATACTTCTTACAGACTAGAAATGGAAAGAGAACAGCACAGGCTGCATTGAAGATTGCTGTTGATTTAGTTGCTGAAGGAATGTTGACTAAAGAAGAAGCAATATTAAAGGTTGAGCCAAAACAGCTTGATACATTATTGCATCCAGCATTCTATACTGAAGACTTAAAGAATGCAGAGGCAATTGCAAAGGGTCTTCCAGCATCACCAGGAGCAGCATGTGGTAAGATTGCATTTACTGCTGATGAAGCTAAAGAAAGAGCAGCATTAGGTGAAGATGTAGTTTTAGTTAGATTAGAAACTTCACCAGAAGATATAGAAGGTATGATAGCTGCTAAAGGTATTCTAACCGTAAGAGGTGGTATGACTTCCCATGCAGCTGTTGTTGCAAGAGGTATGGGAGCTTGCTGTGTAGCAGGATGTGGAGCTATTAAAGTTGATGAAAAGAAGAAGACTGTAGAAGTTGGCGGTAAAGTATATACAGATCAGGATTATATATCATTAGATGGTACAACTGGTAATGTATATGGAGAAAAGATAAAGACAGTTACTCCAGAAATTTCAGGTCATTTTGCAACCTTTATGGGCTGGGCTGATGAAATAAGAAAATTAAAAGTTAGAACTAATGCAGATACTCCAAGAGATGCTAAACAGGCAGTTGAGTTTGGTGCAGAAGGGGTAGGACTTTGCAGAACTGAGCATATGTTCTTCGCAGAAGATAGAATTATGGCGGTAAGACAAATGATTACTTCTAAGGATGTAGATCAGAGAAAAGTAGCATTAGCTAAGTTATTACCAATGCAGAAATCAGACTTTAAAGGAATTTATGAAGCGCTTGAAGGAAGACCAGTAACAATTAGATTATTGGATCCACCACTACATGAATTCTTACCAAATGATGATGAAGACATTGCAGTATTAGCTAAGGAAATGGGAATAACTTTTGATGAATTGAAGGCTACTGTAGCTGAATTACATGAATTCAACCCTATGATGGGTCATAGAGGATGCCGTCTTGCAGTAACTTATCCAGAAATTGCAGAAATGCAGGCTAGAGCTATAATAGAAGCTGCTATTGAAGTAAATAAAGAAAAAGGGTATAGTATAGTTCCTGAAATAATGGTTCCATTAGTTGGTGAAATAAAAGAATTAAAATATGTTAAAGACGTTATAGTTGAAACAGCAGATAAAGTTATTGCTGAAAATAACGTTCAATTAAAATATAAAGTTGGTACTATGATTGAAATACCTAGAGCTGCTTTAACAGCTGATGAAATAGCAAAGGAAGCAGAATTCTTCTCATTTGGTACAAATGATTTAACTCAAATGACATTTGGATTCTCAAGAGATGATGCAGCTAAGTTCTTATCTTCATACTATGATAAAAAGATATATGAACAAGATCCGTTTGCTAAATTAGATACTACTGGTGTTGGTCAGTTAGTTAAGATTGCAGCAGAAAAAGGAAGAGCAACTCGTCCAGATATTCATCTTGGAATATGTGGAGAGCATGGTGGAGATCCATCATCAATTGAATTCTGTCATAATGTTGGATTAGATTATGTATCTTGTTCACCATTCAGAGTTCCTCTTGCAAGACTTGCAGCAGCACAGGCTCAAGTTAAAAATCCAAGATAACTAAATGGAAAGTTAATATAAACAAAAATGGATTATTGCATATATGCATTAATCCATTTTTGTTTTATTTTGATAATGATTAAATTTAAATATGCAGTTTAAGAAAGCTTTTATATATGATTAGAGAAGATACATTTATTTTTAAAGTAAATATAATAAGAAATCAACTTAAGATTATTCTTAATATGATTTCTTATTATAAAAAAATTATAGCCTTAAAACATCTATTATGTTTAGTGCAAAATTATATTGATAAGCAGATTTTGAAGTGGCATTGTTCAATAATGTTAAAAATGAATTTTTATTACACTTGTGCACATTTTTAAAATAATCACGGGAGATTTTCCAGTATTTCTGTGGAAAACATATATAAGAAACAATATAATAAATATCTGCTTTTGTAAGAGGTGCTATTTCGTTATATGTTTCAAGGACTTTTAATGATATATCTAAATTCCATTTTGTATTTTCTCTTTTAAGCAAACGTCGAAGAAAATAGGATAAATCTTTAGCGCAGTAATCCATTTTACATTTATCAAAATCTATTATCCAAGGATCATTATCTTTTGGAATAATTATATTTTTATTAACGTAGTCTCCATGACATAAGGAACGGCTGAGTCCGCTTTTATCAATCTTATTAGACATATCTAATGATATTTTAGATAAACGAAAATTTAAATCAAAATCTGAAATAAACTTTTTTGAAAACTTATCCTTATATTTAAAGGAATCATTAGATGATTTTAATAGATCTTGAAAATGTTTTAATGTTGATATGTAATAATCATCAAAGCCTTCCTTTAAACTGCTGCCTAAGATTGGTTTGAAGTTTCTTGATATAGAATGAATCTGAGCAAGTTTCTTTATTGATATTTCAATATGATTCATATTATCAAAACTGCATTTTTCACCTTCAATCCAAGGGGTTAATATGAACAGCATATTATCAAATTTTGCAAAACGATTATTATCGATAGTAGGTAAAAGCTTAGGTACACGGATATTATTCCTATATAGCCACTCTATTGCTGAATATACATATAATAAATCACCTAGTTCATAATAAACTTTTTTTAAACAATAACTTATATTATTATAATCTATTCTATAGACGGCTCTCTGTTTTTCTGTATCTTTAAATTTAATTATGGAAATTTTAGCATTTTGTAAATTGAATTTTGGAAGAACATATCTTTTTATAATTTCAGGTGAAAGGCTGGAATTTTGTAAAGCTTGGAATTCACTATTCATAATACCCTCCTTTTATAAGAATAATGTAGATATAATATGTTTTTAACGAATTTTTTAGACGTTATAATAGTAAAATTGGAATAAAAAATATACAAATATATTATTGATATATATAGTATATGTTAAAGCTTTCATTATTAATAATATTAATGGAAAGAGGTTAATATACATAGAAAAGTCAATAAAAATTAAAAAAAAAACCATAAAAATATATTATTTTAATAATAATTGCAAATAATAAATGTATGTCATAATTAAAGGAATATAATGATAAGTATAGAATACATAAAGAGAGGTGATATATATGAATATAAGAGAAAAAATTGAAAGTTTTGAAAGCTTGACACTAATAAAAGAAGCAGCATTTTCAAATAAATCTTTAGGGCGTGAAATAAAAGAAGTGCCTGATGACATGAAAACATGTTATATTCAGGATAGAGATAGAATAATACAAAGCAAATCTTTTAGACGTCTTAAACATAAAACTCAAGTATATATAAAAACCTCTGGAGATCATTATAGAACCCGATTGACTCATACGTTAGAAGTATCTCAAGTAGCAAGAAATATAGGTATTGGTATTGGATTAAATGAAAATTTGATTGAAGCAATAGCTTTAGGACATGATTTAGGTCATGTTGCATTTGCTCATAATGGGGAAGAAGTTTTAAATCAGTATTTAGATGGAGGGTTTAGGCATAATGAGCAGAGTGTAAGGGTTGTTAAAAAGCTTGAGAATGATGGAAAGGGATTAAATTTAACTAAGGAAGTTATAAATGGAATCCTTCATCATAGTGGTCTTGGAACAACGGAGGATATAATCACTCTTGAAGGTATGGTTGTTAAAGTAAGTGATAAAATGGCATATTTAAATCATGATATAGATGACTCAATAAGAGCAGGTCTGCTTACAATAGATGACATACCGTGTGAAATTGTTAAAGTATTAGGGAATACTTCAGCGGAGAGATTGAATATATTAATAAAAGATTTTGTAAACACATCAAATAAAAATCTTAAGAATGGAATATTAGAAATTGGTTTAAGTAAAGAAATTAATGAGGCAATGGTTGAGCTTAGAAAATTCATGTTCAAAAATGTATATTTAGGTGAACCATTAAAAGAAGAGCGTAATAAGGCAAAGTTTATATTGGAACAATTAATTGAATACTTTGAGAAGCATCCATATAAGATGCCGGAGCTCTATAGAAATATAGCTGAAAATGAGGGGCTTCAGCGAGGAGTTGCAGATTATATTGCAGGGATGAGCGATGATTATTGTTTATTGTTATTTAATAAATTTTTTGTCCCTAAAATGGTTATAGATTGATTATAAAAATTGATTTAATTGTTACTTAAAAGAGGAATTTTAATTAAAATAAAGAATAATTATAGATATTGCAGTCAACAGCATTAGATACTAGACAAATTAGCCTAATATATTTTATAATAAATTTTTTATGAAAATTAGGAGGAAAACAATGTATAATGTCGAATAGTATATAACTGTTGAAAAATGCAGTAGGGAGGGAGATGTCTCCTTGCAAATACGTGAAGAAGTAATTGAAAGAATTAAACAGGACAATGATATTGTTGATATTATTTCAGAAAATGTAAGGTTAAAAAAATCAGGCAGAAACTATGTTGGGTTGTGTCCATTTCATAATGATAAATCTCCATCATTAAGTGTATCACAGGAAAAACAGATATATAAATGTTTTTCTTGCGGTGAAGCCGGAAATGTTATAACTTTTGTAATGAAATACAAGAAACTAACATTTCAGGAAGCGGCAAAGTACCTGGCGGATAAAGCAGGAATTCCTTTAGAAATGGGAAATTCAAGGGAGTCTCAGATTACTAAAAAGAAGGATTTGTTATATAAGGTGAATACCGAAGCAGCAAGGTATTATTTTTATAATTTACAGAGGACTTCTACGGCTAAAGATTATTTCTTGAAAAGAGGAATAAAAGAAGAGGTGATAAAGCGCTTTGGACTTGGCTATGCACCTGATGGATGGCATAATTTAATAATGTACTTAAGAAAGAAAGGCTTCAATGATAATCTTTTATTAGAAGCTGGGTTAATTTCTAAAAGTGAAAAGAGTGGAAATACATACGATAGATTTAGAAATAGAGTAATGTTTCCAGTTTTTGATGTGAGAGGTAAAGTTATTGGATTTGGAGGGAGAGTTTTAGATGACTCCAAACCTAAATATTTAAACTCGCCTGAAACAGTAGTTTTTCACAAGGGTACTAATTTATATGGATTAAATTTTGCTACTAAAAATAGATTGGAGCAGGATTATATCATTATTGTTGAAGGATATATGGATTTAATATCTCTGCATCAACATGGAATAACAAATACTGTAGCTTCGCTTGGAACTGCGCTTACTATAAATCAAGCAAGGTTATTAAAGAGATATGTTAATAAAGTAATAATATCATATGATGCCGATGTGGCAGGACAGACAGCAACACTCAGAGGACTTGAGATTCTTAGAAATGCAGGATTTGATGTTAAGGTCTTAAAAGTACCACAGGGCAAGGATCCTGATGAGTTTGTAAGAAACAATGGAAAAGATGCTTTTTTAAGATTAGTTGATAACGCACTTCCTTTAATTGAATATAGGATAAAAAAGGCAGCAGAAGGAATTAACTTAAGAGATAACAATGAACTGGTAAAATATGGAGAAAGGTTTGCGGAAATTTTAGCAGATCTGAATCCTATAGAGAAAGATGTATATATCAAGAAGATTTCTGAAGAAACTTCAATAAAAGAACAGGCAATATATGATTTACTTTCGCAGGTAATGGCGAAAGATCAAAAAGAAAATAATTTTATGAATAAAAAGGAAGATTATGGAACAAAATTATATGTAGAACCAGGATATTTAAAGGCCGAAAGGACATTAATAAAATTAATGTTTGAGGATGAATATTTTGATGAATTGAGAGAACTTATAAAAGTTGGTGATTTTGTATTAGACTCACATAATAAAATTTATTCATTAATATTACAGGGTAAAAACGAAGATACTAATAATATAATATCGTACTTAGAAAGTCGATGTGATGATGTAGAAAGCTCAAAAGAATTAATAAAAATAAAAGAGCAGGAAATCCTAGATTTTACTGATAAAGATAGAGTTATTAAAGATTATATGCAGGAAGTTCACAGTTATAAGCTTAAGAAGAAGATAGACGATCTTAAAAAGAAGCAGAGTGTGTTGGAAAGGGAAGGTAAATTCCAGGAAACTATTGAAATAGCAATGGAATTGACAAAGTTAACTCAAAGTCTTAAAAGGGGAGAATGAGGTTAAAAGGTTGTAACGGAAGGAGGCAATTTTATTATGGAACAAAAAGCAAAAGGAAAAGCTGCAAAGGCAAAAGACGATAAGAATGACAGAAGTGCAAAGATGTCAGCAGTTAAAGAATTATTAGATAAAGGTAAGAAAAATGGATCTTTAACATATAAAGAAATTATGGAAGCAATGGATCATATTGATTTAAGTCCAGAGCAGATTGAAAAAATATATGAAGCATTAGAAATGATGAACATAGAAGTAATTGGTGATGGTCCTGAAACAGCTGAAGTTGAAGAAGAAATTGATTTATCAGTTCCAGAAGGTATCGCTATAGATGACCCAGTAAGAATGTATTTAAAAGAAATAGGTAAGGTCCCACTACTATCATCAGAGCAGGAAATAGAATATGCTAAGCAAATAGAAGAAGGTAATCAAAGAGCAAAGCAAAAACTTTCTGAGGCAAACTTAAGACTTGTTGTAAGTATAGCTAAAAGATATGTAGGAAGAGGTATGCTATTCCTAGATTTAATTCAGGAAGGTAATTTAGGTCTTATTAAGGCTGTTGAAAAGTTTGATTACAGAAAAGGATATAAATTCTCTACTTATGCTACATGGTGGATAAGACAGGCGATAACAAGAGCTATTGCAGACCAAGCAAGAACTATAAGAATTCCAGTTCACATGGTTGAAACTATAAATAAACTTATAAGAGTTCAAAGACAATTATTACAAGAGTTAGGAAGAGATCCATTCCCAGAAGAAATTTCAAAAGTAATGGATCTTCCAGTAGACAAGGTTCGTGAAATTCAAAAAATTGCACAAGAACCAGTATCATTAGAAACACCAATAGGGGAAGAAGAAGATTCACATTTAGGCGACTTTATACCAGATGATGAAGCTCCAGCTCCAGCAGAAGCTGCAGCATTCACAATGCTTAAAGAACAGCTTATTAATGTATTAGATACATTAACACCAAGGGAAGAAAAAGTTTTAAGATTAAGATTTGGTTTAGATGACGGAAGAGCAAGAACTCTTGAAGAAGTTGGTAAAGAATTTAATGTAACAAGAGAAAGAATAAGACAAATCGAAGCTAAAGCTTTAAGGAAATTAAGACATCCATCAAGAAGTAAAAAGTTAAAAGATTATTTAGATTAAGCACCTTATTTTTAGGTGCTTCTTCCTTATTGTAAAGGAAAATAGGAAACGATTGATACAAAAGAAAAGTTGACAATGGACAGCTTTATACTGATAAGTACTTTAATAGTAAACTGTTAATTGTTAACTATTAACTATATAAAAGTGGTGATAAAATGGAATTAAGTAAAAGATTAAACTGGATAATAAATGTAATGGATAAAGCTGATGTAATCATGGATGTAGGGACAGACCATGGGTACATATCTATAGAATTAATAAAAAGAAATATTGCTAATAAGGTAATTGCATCAGATATAAATAAGGATCCGTTAAATAAGGCTAAGCTTAATGTATCATTAGAAGGATTAAGTAGTAAAATTGACTTGAGACTTGGCGGGGGTCTTGCACCTGTTAAAAACAATGAAGTACAGGGAGTATTAATTGCTGGAATGGGTGGAAACTTAATAAGAGATATATTAGAAAAGGATATTGATAAGGTTAAGAATATGAATTATCTTGTACTTCAGCCAGCACAGAATCCAGAAGTTCTTAGAGAATATCTATATACAGGAAATTATGAAGTCATAGATGAAGATGTATGTGAAGATGAAGGCAAGTATTATGAATTATTTAAGGTGAGATATAAAGAAAATAATTCAACTAAATTAGAGGAAATTTTTTATGAAATAAGTCCAGCTTTATTAAATAAAAAAAGTGAAGTGTTTAAATCTTATCTTCATGAAAAAGCTGATAAATATAGAAAAGTTCAAAGTTTTATAAAAGACAATACCGAACATGCATTGGCTAGAAAGAGAGAGCTTGATAATAAAATAGAAATAATTGAAAATTTATTAAAAACATTTTAGGAGCAGATTTTAATGAGCAAGGTTATTGATATATCGAAAAATATAGAAAAAATGGCACCAGTATTTCTTAAAGAAGATTATGATAATGTAGGCATTATGGTTGGAGATCCTTCGCAGGACGTTAAGAAGGCATTGCTGGCATTAGACTGTACAAATGAAGTAATTGATGAAGCTATAGAAAATAACTGTGATATGATAATAGCTCATCATCCATTGCTTTTCAGAAGACCAAAGAGTATCGTAAAGGGTGAACTCTTAGGAGATAAAGTCTTTAAGCTTATAAAAGAGGATATAACTTTATATGCATGTCATACTAATCTTGATTCTGCAAGAAATGGCATAAATGAAACTATTGTTAATATGCTTGGATTTGATAGCGATGAAATAATAGAGCCACATGATAAAAATTTATATAAAGACTGCGGTATAGGAAGAATAATAAGATTAGATACCAGCATCAGTCTTGATGATGTTATTGAAAATGTTAAGAAAAATTTAAATATAAATAATTTAAGAGTTGTAAGAGGAAGGGAAGAAATAAAGACTATTGCAGTTATCAACGGAAGTGGTCAGGATTTCTTTAATGCAGCAGAAAGACTTGGAGCTGACTGTATAATTACTGGAGATACAACATACCATTTTGTAAGTGATTATAAGGAAATGGGAGTAAGCATAATTGATGCAGGGCATTTTGGAACAGAATTTGTAGTATTTTTAAAGACTCTTGAATTCTTAAAAGATGAATTTAAAGATGTTGAATTCATTAATTCAAATAAATCTAAAGACCCATATGAATTTGTATAGTTTATTTATAATGTACTAATTTACGTAAGATATCATATAATATTGAAATAGGAACAATATTATGGAGTGTAATATGAGCAAAAGCAGTGGCTCTTTTGATGATATAAAAAAAGATTTTAAAAACATTTTTAAGCATGGAAAGAAGTCTATAAAGAGTTTGTTTAGGGGACATAGACATAGTAGTGATGATGACTGCTGTAGTAATCATTGCGGCGGATATGGAGGGAGAAGGCCTAATTTCTTTGGTGGTTTACCTATATATAAGCCTGGAAGATCTCCCTGGTTTTATATATTGCTATGTCCAAGGATGTGTGTCGTATGGATAATACTTATAGTGTTGCTTCTCTGCGGTGTGAGTTTCTATGGAGTTTTTGTTATAGTATTACTTGGAATTATTTTTATCTTAATTTAATATAAATGGAAATAAAAATAATTTGCTTAATTTATAAAAGTATGATAATATATGTTTTGCGAGTGAGACGTGCAATCGCTGCTAGACTAGATCTAGGAGAGGAAAGTCCGAGCTCCATAGGGCAGGGTGCTGGATAACGTCCAGTCAAGGTGACTTGAAGGAAAGTGCAACAGAGATATACCGCCTGAGGTAACTCAGGTAAGGGTGGAAAGGTGAGGTAAGAGCTTACCAGCGTGATGGCGACTTCACGGCTATGTAAACCCCACTTGGAGCAAGACCGAATAGAGAGGCATTTTAGGGGCTGCCCGTCCCGCCTCCGGGTGCGTCGCTTGAGCTTATTGGTAACAGTAAGCCTAGATAGATGATTGCTTAACACAGAACTCGGCTTATGGCTTATCTCGCAACCTTTTTTATAAAGGGTTTGAAATGAAGTAAGGGTATAGCCCTTATTTTTTTTCTTGTATATTAGCAATGCAACTGTTGAATGGGTATGATAACAGATAATACTATCTGGGAAATATTCGTGCAACAGTTATTTTTTGTGTAAATATATAAAGGTGCATAAAGTTCTGCATTAATTTTTTGATTTTAGTTTTGACTAAGAACTAAGCAGCAGTCCAAGGAATGCTTGTTATAACTTTGGTAATTAAGGAGTATACTTATATTCTTTTTATTTAGAGTACCAATAATATAACTTTTGATTGTATTAATATAGTGAAAAGTAATAATACGAGAGGATGAAAAGTGTGAAATGTTTTTCTAAATACAGAAAATATATATTAGCAGGAACTATATTTATACAGACATTTATGATAAGTGTACCTGCGTCTGCATATGAAATATTTTCAAACTGGAATGATACGGAAGATTATATATATGAAAATATGATAAACAGAGAAACTGAAATAAAGTTTGTTTACAATGGGGATAAGACTGATTTTGGAACAAAGCTTAAGGAAGTTTTGAAGGATACATATTCTAAAGATGACTATCTTGAAAGGTCATGGACTGAAATAAAGCCCGAAGCTTATGATACATCAAATGGAATAGATACAATACTAAATATAAAGTATCTATGTACAAAAAATGAGGAAGATTATATAGATAGTGAACTAAAAAGTGCTACAAATTCCATTATTAGCGAAGGAATGTCTGATTATGAAAAGGTAAAAGCAATAAATAATTATATAATAAACAGATATGAATATGATTATACCTTAAAGTCATTAAGTGTATATTCTGCACTTACTACATCAGAAGCAGTATGTCAGGGATATTCAATGACAGCTTACAAGATGTTTAACTATGCAGGTATTGAAAATAGAATTATAGTTGGAAGTGCAAGGGGAATATCACATTCATGGAATATTGTTAAAGTAGATGGAAAGTGGTATCAGATTGACATAACAAACAATGATTCTGGAGATGCAGAAAAATACTTTTTAGTAAGTGATGAATTTTTGATATATAACAATTATAAGTGGGATAGCAAGGTTTACCCTTCTGCACCGGAAAACTACATTAGTAAGGATGAATAATCCTGAAATTAAAGAATTTTATATATAATATACTAAAAGAACCTGAATGTTTTGTAATATTACATAATCATTCAGGCTTTTATTGTTTTTGTTTATATATTCTTACAAAACTAGAATGTGTTTTTTGTAAATTCTCCGTATAGTATTAAAGGATTACATGTAGTAATATAAACATATGAAAGATGTGAAGAATACAATATGTAAGAGTATTAAGTAAAAGCATTGATGAATTATCATAGGTTGGCTTTTAACTTTACATCAAACAAAAGAGTATAAATAATTAGAAGATTAGAATAAAGAAAGAGTTTTAATTACATGGGAGGTCAAGAATATGGCAGATTTATCATTAAGACATATTTACAAAATTTATTCAGGAGACGTTACAGCAGTTAAGGATTTCAACTTAGAAATTCAAGATAAAGAATTTATCGTTTTCGTTGGACCATCTGGTTGTGGTAAGTCAACAACATTAAGAATGATTGCAGGACTTGAAGAAATATCTAAAGGTGAATTATATATCGGTGGAAAATTAGTTAACGATGTAGAACCAAAGGAAAGAGATATAGCAATGGTTTTCCAAAACTATGCATTATATCCTCATATGACAGTTTACGATAACATGGCATTTGCATTAAAATTAAGAAAAGCACCTAAGGAAGAAATAGATAAAAAAGTTAGAGATGCAGCTAAGAAATTAGATATAGAACATTTATTAGACAGAAAGCCAAAGGCTTTATCAGGTGGTCAAAGACAGAGAGTTGCGCTTGGACGTGCTATTGTCAGAGAACCTAAGGTATTCTTAATGGATGAACCTTTATCAAACCTTGATGCTAAATTAAGAGTTCAAATGAGAACTGTAATATCAAAATTATATCAAGACTTAGAAACAACATTTATCTATGTAACACATGACCAAGTAGAAGCTTTAACAATGGGTACAAGAATTGTTGTTATGAAAGATGGTATTATCCAACAAGTTGATACACCACTTAACATATACAATACACCAAACAACTTATTCGTTGCTGGATTCATAGGAAGTCCTCAAATGAACTTAATTAATGGACTAGCTATTGAAGAAGGTGGAAAAGTATACTGTAAATTTGAAAATAATAAAGTTTTATTACCAGAAGAAAAAGCTAAGGTATTAAAAGATAAAGGATATATAAATAAAGAAGTTGTTTTCGGAATAAGACCTGAACATTTAAGTGATTCAGAAGCTTTAGTTAAACAAGCAGGTGAAAATACAATTTCAGGAGATGTAGAAGTTGTTGAAAGAATGGGAGCTGAAAGCTTTATTTACTTCAAATCAGGAAACAGCAGCATGACTGCAAAAGTAGAAGGAAGCACTAAGTTTGAACCAAAGGATAAAATTAAATTACATGTTCAAAATGATAAGATTCATGTATTCGATAAAGATTCAGAATTAAGAATCTGCTAATAATCTATAGATTTGACTGCAGATATATTTAAGGCATGAGGTGAAGAAAATGACAGGATTAGATCAGTACTTAGAAAAGATATATAATAATTGCAGAATACCTTTTAAGGCATATGTAGATGGAAAAGTTGTATTTGAGGCTGATCCTGTATATTTTCAATCAGATGTTGTAGAAGATGACTTCTTATTAGGTTCAAGCGAATGCAAACTTATAGCACCTATATTATTTAAGGAATCAATTGAGCTTTTAAAGTTTTGTATTAAGGATAAATTCTGTGAATACAGCACTGATTCTGAAAAGATAATTTTAGATTTATTAAATGGTGCAGATATATCAGAAGAAAAGATAAGAGATAATACAAAACCGCTTAAAGAAGATTCATTTTTGGTTGTAATAAGTGTCAAAGATAAAATTGACGAAGCAGTTGAAATATTAAGAGATATTTATAGTGATACTGAAGTTAAAATACTTGATTATAAGGATTATGTTCTTCTTCTTGGAAGTTTTGAAAATATTCAAGAACATACATGCAGTATTCATGAAACTTTATATACATCCATATATAAAAAGTGTCATATGTGTTATATAGAAGCAGATGATTATGTTTCATTAAAAGAAAAGTTTGAGTTATGCAGAAATAAATTAAACGTTGCTGAGAAATATAATGTTTCTGGACGAGTTTTCAATAAGGACAGTTTGATGTTTGAAAGCATAATTGATAATTTAAATGAAAATGAAAAGAATAGAATTATAAATAAATTTAATGATGGCTTTGAAAAGCTTGACAATGATATCATACAAAGCATAGATGTTTTCTTTGAATTTAATTTAAATCTTAGTGAAGCAGCAAAAAAATTATATGTTCACAGAAATACTCTTATATATAGACTTGATAAAATTCAAAAGTATACATCTTATGATATAAGAAAGTTTAATGATGCGGTTATATTTAAAATTGCCTTTGCAATATGGAAGCAGAAAAGAAATATATGAATTTTAAAATACTCCTAGGGAATATCCTGGGAGTATTTTTTGTTTTTTAATAAAAGTAATAAACTATGAATAGATTTTTACGTAGATTAAAGCTTTTTATAGGAATGGTAAAATTATATCGAATTTAAAATTTGTTTGCATATGATTTATATAAGTTACAATTATGAAAAAAATGTAAAAATCGTATTGTGAACCCTGGAAAGTTTTGTTAACATATTAATATACAAAAGTAGAAATGATATTAAATTTGAATTATTACAAAATGGATGAATATAATATTGAGGAAGAGAATATTTAAAGCATAGATATACTTCAACAAATATTTTGTTAAATTTTGTAAAAATTATAGAATTTATAGTATAGTTTAATATAATATAAATTTAATGAATATACGGTATCGATACCGAATAAATTCAAGTATAACCATAGGAGAAAAATAATGAACATAAAAGATATAGCAAGGCTCGCAGAGGTTGGAGTGAGCACAGTATCGAGAGTGATAAATAATCACCCAGATGTTAAAGAAAGTACAAGAGAAAAAATTTTAAAGATAATAAAAGAAAGTAATTATATACCAAATAATAGTGCTAGAATTCTTAAGCAGAATAGTACCAAAAATATAGGCGTTCTTGTTAAAGGAGTTTTTAATCCTTTTTTTTCAGAAATGACTAATATTATTGGAAATATAATTACGGAAAATGGATATACGATGATATTGCAGCAGAATGATTTTAATATGTATCAGGATGTTGAAACTATGATTGGTTTTGTTAAGGAAAAAAGGCTTCAGGGTGTTATATGCCTTGGAGGTAATTTCACTGAAATTGAAGAAGACAGTTTTGATGATATAAGGGTTCCTGTTGTTCTTACTTCGGTAAATACAATTTCAAAAAAGGGGAAAAAGAACTATTCATCAGTTGGGATAGATAATTCACAAAGTGCATATAAGGCAGTTAACTATCTTATTGGAAAAGGTCATAGAAATATAGCCTTGATTTTAGGGGAAGCAAATGATATGGGAGTAAGCTGGTGGCGTTTGGGAGGTTACAAAAAGGCACTTGAAGATAATAGCATAGAAGTTGATGAAGAATTGATAATGAGTGGAGATTATACAAGCAGTAGAGCATATGAAAAAGTAAAAGAAATTTTAAAAACAAGAAAAGATATAACTGCAATATTTGCATTATCAGATATTATGGCATTAGGGGCTATGAAGGCAGTAATAGACAGCGGTCTTAGAGTACCTGAGGATATATCCATAATTGGATTTGATGGTATGGAAGAAAGTAAATATTATAATCCTAGTATCACAACAGTAAAACAGCCTAAAAGGGAAATGGCTGAAACAAGTATTAACTTATTGTTTTCATTGATGAATACTGATATAGATAATAAGCATATAATCCTTGATACTGAATTAGTAGAAAGGGATTCATGTTTTAATATATAGATATTTATTGAGTATATGGGAGGTATAAAAAATTGGGGATGGAAAGAGGTAGCGGCATTCTTATGCATATTGCATCATTGCCTGGGAAATATGGTATAGGTACTTTTGGTAAAAGTGCATATGAATTTTGTGATTTCTTAGAAAAATCTGGCCAGAAGTACTGGCAGATACTACCACTTGGTCAAACAAGTTATGGAGATTCTCCGTATCAGGCATTTTCGGCATTTGCTGGAAATCCATATTTTATAGATTTAGATATGCTTAGGGAAGAAGGTCTGCTTGAAAAAGAAGACTATGAAAATATAGATTTTGGGAAAGATCCAGAAGTTATTGACTACGGATTAATGTTCATAGAAAAAATGCAGATATTAAAAATAGCATACGGTAAATTTAATATAAATGAAAGTAAAGAATTTGAGGAATTTGTACAAAAGGAAGCCAAATGGCTTGAAGATTATAGTCTTTTTATGGCTTTGAAATATAAATTTAATTTTGGTTCATGGAATTCATGGGATGAAAAGATAAAAACACGTGATGAAGAAACACTTGAGTATTACAGAGATGAATTAAAGAATGAAATCAATTACTGGAAATTTATACAATATGAATTCTTTAATCAATGGAAAAAATTAAAACAATATGCAAATGAAAAAGAAATAAAGATAATAGGGGATATACCTATATACCTATCTCAGGATAGTTCAGATGTGTGGGCAGATCCTAAACTATTCTTATTAGATGAGAAAACACTTGAACCGTTAAAGGTATCAGGGTGTCCTCCAGATGCATTTTCAGAAACTGGACAGTTATGGGGAAATCCTATTTATGACTGGAACTACCTTGAAAATACAGGTTATGAGTGGTGGATAGATAGAATAGAATCAAGCTTAGAGCTTTATGATATTTTAAGAATAGATCATTTCAGGGGGTTTGAAGCATATTGGTCAGTTTCTTATGGTGAAAAGACAGCGAAAAATGGTGAATGGGTAAAAGGACCTGGAATTAAACTTTTTGATGCTATCAAGGATAAACTAGGTGAAATAGAGATTATAGCTGAAGATTTAGGATATTTAACAGAAGATACTATTGAATTCAAAAAGCAGACAGGATTTCCTGGAATGAAGATAATTCAGTTTGCATTTGGCGGTGACAGCAGAAATCCATATCTGCCTCATAATTATGAAAAAAACTGTGTTGCATATACAGGGACACATGATAATGATACAGTTAGAGGATGGCTTGAAGTTACAGGTTCAAAAGAAGAAGTTGAAAAAGCAGTTGAATATTTTAATCTTACAAAAGAAGAAGGGTACAATTGGGGGATTATAAGAGGAGTATGGAGTAGTGTAGCCGACACTTCCATAGGAGTTATGCAGGATTTTTTAAATCTTGGAAATGAAGCACGAATAAACAAGCCTTCAACTTTAGCGAGTAACTGGAGCTGGAGAGCTAAAGACGATGTGTTTACAAATGAGTTAGCAAATAAAATATATAGATTAACTAAAATTTATGGAAGGTGTGAATAGTCGTGGATAAACAAAAAATAAAAGACGGTATTGAGAGATACTTAAAGGTGAAACATGGTGTTAAGTTAAAAGATGCTAAAGACTATGAAATTTTTAATGCAGTTTCATTAACAATATTAGAGGAAATTATTGATGACTGGAATGAAACTACTGACACTTATAATAGAGGAAGAATGGCATATTATCTATCAGCTGAATATTTAATGGGAAGAGCCTTAGGAAATAATCTTATGAACCTTGGATTATATGATGAGGTAAAAGAAGTATTAGCTGAAATGAAAATTGATCTTAATAGAATCGAAGAAATTGAAGAGGATGCCGGTCTTGGCAACGGAGGTCTTGGGAGATTAGCTGCATGTTTTATTGAATCAGCAGCAACTTTAGACATGCCTTTGATGGGATATGGTATAAGATATAGCAATGGGCTGTTCAAGCAGAATATTGAAAATGGATTCCAGACAGAATGTGAAGACACATGGCTTAAATACGGTGAAGCATGGAGCATTAGAAAGGATGACGAAACGCAGATAATTAAATTTTCGGATATGACTGTCAAGGCAGTTCCATATGATGTTCCTATAATAGGTTATAGAACAAAGAATATAAATACGCTTAGATTATGGCAATGTGAAGCCCTTAGAGAATTTGATTTTAATTTATTCAACAATCAGCAATATATAGAAGCTGTTTCAGCAAGAAATAAGGCTGAAGATATATCAAGGGTATTATATCCTAATGATACAGCAGAAGCAGGAAAGATATTGAGACTTAGACAGCAGTACTTCTTCTCAAGTGCATCTATGAAGGATATCATAAAGAAGCATAAGACTAAATACGGAAGTGACTTTTCAGATTTTGCAAAGTATAATGTAGCACAGTTAAATGATACTCATCCAACAATATCTATACTTGAATTTTTAAGAATATTGGTCGATGAAGAAAATGTAGATTTTACAAGTGCTTTAGGAATTGCAAAAGAATTTTTTGCATATACAAACCATACAATACTTGCAGAAGCATTGGAAAAATGGGATATAAGACTTATAGACAGATTATTCCCAAGAATTCTTCAAATTGCATATGCAGTTGATGATGCGCTTATGAATGAATTAAGACAAAAGGGTTATGATGAAGGATCAATATGGAACTTTAGAATTGTTGCAAATGATCAAATTAGAATGGCTAATTTAGCTATATTCGTAGGAAGAGCAGTTAATGGTGTTGCAGCACTTCATACAGAAATATTGAAGAAGCATGAGTTAAACAACTGGTATAATCTATATCCAAATAAGTTCCAGAACAAGACTAATGGTATAACTCCTAGAAGATGGTTAAGATTATGCAATACTGAGTTATCACAATTTATTACAGAATTATTAGGAACTGAAGAATGGGTTAAGAAGCTCGATTTATTAAAGGGTCTTGAAAAATATATGGATGATGACAAGGTTCTTGAAAGACTTATGGATATAAAGCATGAAAAGAAGATTCAGCTGGCTGCATATATTAAGCAGGAAGAAGGAATAATAATAGATCCAGATTCATTCTTTGATATTCAGATAAAGAGATTACATGAATATAAGAGACAGCTTTTAAATGCACTTTATATATTAGATTTATATTATAGAGTTAAAGAAAATCCAGATTTAGATATACCTAAGACTACATTTATTTTTGGAGCAAAGGCATTCCCAGGATACAGAAGGGCTAAGGGTATAGTTAAGTTTATAAATGAGATAGCAAGATTAATTGATAGTGATGAACAGGCATCTAAAAAGATGAAGGTTGTGTTTGTACATAACTACAGAGTATCTTATGCACAGAAATTATTCCCGGGTTCAGATTTATCTAAGCAGATATCAACAGCAGGTAAAGAAGCATCAGGTACTGGTAACATGAAGTTTATGTTAAATGCAACTCCTACATTTGGAACTTATGATGGAGCAAATATTGAAATAGTACAGGCTAGCGGGGAAGAAAATAATTATATCTTTGGACTTAGAGTCGAAGATATTGAAAAAATAAAGCACAGCTATGATCCTAAAGCTTATTATAGAGACAACCCATCAATCAAGAGAGCTGTAGATACATTGATTAACGGAACTTTGGATGATGGTGGAACAGGATATTTTGAGGATCTTTATAATGCATTATTGGAGGAAAGAGATCAATATTACTTACTAGCAGATTTCGATTCATTTAAACAAACTGAAGAAAGAGTGTTTGAAGGTTACAAAGATAAGAAGAAATGGGCTAAAAAGTGTCTTGCAAATCTTGCAAATTCAGGTCAATTCTCCAGTGACAGAACAATCAGGCAGTATGCAGATGAAATTTGGGATATAAAACCAAATGAAGTGCAGTAGATTTTAGTAAAAGTAGACGATAAAATCATAAGACTTGTAGAATAGTGTAGTGCTATATCTATAGGTCTTATTTTAAATTGATGTCTAATATGTCAGAAGATGATACCAATAATAAGGTTTACATTTAAAATTAATTAAGCTATGATTATTTTAAGATAAAAGTGCAATTTGATTATATTAAAATAGAGATAATTTATTAGGTTAGAAGAGAGGCAGTAAATTATGAAAAAAATAGTTGTATTAGATGGTAAAACTCTTGGAAATGTGGATTATATTAAGCTGAATGAATTTGGACAAGTAATTTATTATGATATGACAAATGATAAGGATATTTCGGAAAGAATTAAGGATGCAGATATTGTTCTTACTAATAAAGTTGCATTAAGAGAAAAGCATTTGAAGAAAGCAGAAAACTTAAGATTAATCTGTGAGATGGCAACTGGGTATAACAATATAGATATTGATTATGCAAGAAAAAATAATATAGCTGTTACTAATGTTGCTGGCTATTCAACAAATACTGTTGCTCAGCACACCTTTGCAATGCTTCTTCACTTATATGATAACTTAAGCTATTATGACAGATTCGTTAAGAGTGGAGAGTATTCTAAAAGTCATATGTTTACTAATTTAGATGTGACTTTTAATGATTTATGTGGCAAAGTATGGGGCATAATAGGTCTTGGAGCTATAGGAAAGAGAGTTGCTAAAATAGCACAGGCTTTTGGTGCAAGAGTTGTGTATTATTCAACAAGCGGTAATAATAAGAATCCTGATTATGTTAAGGTTGATTTTAATGAATTATTAGAAAAATGTGATGTCATATCTATACACGCTCCCTTAAATGAAAAAACAAAGGGACTTATTGACTATGATGCATTATCGAAGATGAAAAAGGATGCAGTTCTTATTAATGTTGGAAGAGGTCCTATAGTGGTGGATGCTGACCTTGCAAGAGCTATTGATGAAGAGATAATAGGAGGAGCTGCTCTTGATGTATTTGAAGTAGAACCTATACCACAAGATAACCCACTATTAAACGTGAGAAATAAGGAAAGGCTTCTTATGACACCTCATGTTGCATGGGCAAGTGAAGAGTCAAGAAAGAGACTATTTGCTGATATTCTTGAAAATATCAGCGCTTTTAACAGAGGAGAGCGCAGGAACAGGGTAGACTAAGAAGTATTAAATTTGCTTTTACCTGTTTTACAGTTAAATTATAGATTTAATTAAACTGTAATAAATCTGCTTATTGTTTTAACAATTATATATTACAATATAGATAACTAATTAAGAAAAGGAGAAAACTTATGAAGTATGCATTAGATGTACACACACATACAATTATAAGCGGTCATGCATATTCTACTTTAATGGAAAATGCAAAGGCTGCAAGTGAAAAAGGAATAAAAGTATTAGGAACAACAGAACATGGATGCACAATGCCTCATGCACCTCATATATGGTACTTTAACAATTATAAAGTGCTTCCAAGGGAAATGTATGGAGTCACTATGCTTTATGGAGTTGAAGCAAATATAATGGACTATGATGGAAGGCTTGATATGGACGATGAAACTTTAGCTAAGCTTGATATTGTTATAGGAAGTATTCATGATGAAGTTTATAAGGTTGGGAATATAGATGAAAATACAGATGCTTTTATGAATGTTATTAAAAGCGGGAAGGTTGATGTTATAGGACATCTTGGTAATCCAAAAGTACCAGTAGATTTTGAAAAAGTAGTAAGATGTGCAAAAGAGCACAATGTCCTTATTGAAATAAATAACAGTTCATTTACTACATCAAGAATAGGAAGTCTTGAGAACTGTAAAAAAATTGCGCAGTTGTGTAAGGAATATGGCAATATGATAATAATAAATAGTGATGCACACTTCTGTACTAAGATAGGTGAGTTTTCAGAAGCAGTAAGTATGTTGGAATCAATTGATTTTCCAGAAAGTAAAATTATAAATTCTGATCCTGATATGCTGTTAGATATGCTTAGAAAAAAGGGGAAAAAAATAGATTAGTGATAATACTATCTGTATTTCAGTATAACTTATGAATAATATGAATAACTTTATAAGTACTTAAGGATTCTTATAAAGTTTAAAAAGGTTTAAGTTTTAAAACATAATTTTAAGACTTAAACCTTTTTTCTTATTTACAGAACAATATTATATCTGTAGGTATTTATGTGAAAATTATTAGATATTAATGAATTTTATCTTTAGTTGAATAAAAAATTTTTTATATGGTGAAATGAAAGTTTTTTTCTTAATAACATAGGAAGAGGGTAGAAAAATGAAAATAAAAATTTCAAGCAAATAATAGAAAGATACCCTAAAAATTTACAGTATTTGGTATAATAATAGTGTGGGGGTGGAGAATAGCATGGAATTAGAAAAGAGTAGCCATAACAAAATAATAATAGGAGCCGCTGGAGTAGGAGGAGTAATTTTAGCAGTATATTTAGGCACATCAGTATTTTTCATTAACAGATTTAATCCCGGTTCTACTATTAATTGTGTGAGTGTCTCTGGAAAAACTGTTAATGAAGCACATGATGAAATTGCTGATACAGCTAAAAATTATGAACTGAACATTAAGGGGCGAAATGGATTTAGTGATTCAATCAAAGTAGGTGATATAAACTTAGTATATAATGATAATTCTGTTATACAGAATTTTAAGAATTCACAGAGTGGATTTGCATGGATTGCATCAGCTTTCAATAAGAACGATTATACATCTTCTGAATTAGTTTCTTTTGACGATAGCAAGCTCAATGATAAAATTGATAGTTTTTCATGTTTTAGTTCAGATAATATAGAAGAGCCTAAAAATCCAATATTACAGTATGAAGACGGAAAATACAGTATATTGAAAGAAACATATGGGAATAAGGTTAATAAGGAAAAGCTCAATGAAGCTATAAAAGATGCAATTGAAAGAGGATATACTTCTATTGATATAGACGAATCAGGGTGTTATGAAAATCCTAGATTTACTTCTGAATCAAAGGAAATAACTGATGCAAGGGATATTCTTGATAAGTATGTATCATCTAAAATAACTTATAATATGGGAGATGCCGATGAGGTTTTAGATGGGGACAAGATAAGAGAATTTTTAGATGTTGATGGAGATTATAATGTAAACATCAACGAGGGTAAGGTCAAAGAATATGTATCATCATTAGCTGATAAATATAATACAGTAGGAAAGACAAGAGAGTTTAAGACAACATGGGGAAATACAGTATCAATAAGTGGTGGAGATTATGGGAGAAAAATAGATATTTCAGATGAAGTACAGTATATAGTAGATACAATTAAAGAAGGAAAAACAGAAAGTAAAGAACCAAAATATTCTCAGATGCCATATTGCAATAAAGCCGATGATATAGGAAATACTTATGTAGAAGTAAGTTTATCGGGTCAGCATCTATGGTTTTACAAAAATGGTTCACTTGTTGTTGATGGACCTATAGTTTCAGGGAATATAAGCAATGGACACGGAACTCCAGGTGGAGTATATAAGCTTGACTATAAAGAGAGAAATGCAACATTAAGAGGAGAGGGGTATGCAACTCCAGTGAGTTTCTGGATGCCTTTTAACGGTGGAATAGGTATTCATGATGCTACATGGAGAGGAAGCTTTGGTGGAAGTATATATGTATCCGGTGGATCTCATGGATGTGTAAATGCTCCATATAGTTTAGCTAATACAATATTTAATAACATAGATGAGGGAACTCCTATAGTATGTTATTATTAATTAAGAATGTATAAAGTAAATAAATCTGCTGATAAGAAATTCAGCAGATTTTTTATGTGATTTTATTCAAAAACATTATTTATCTTTTTCCCATGCAATCATAATGTAATCTTTTCCTGTTTCATTTTTTATTAAGTGTTCAGCTTTTCTTATGGCTTCTAATTCTTTTGTATCCGGATTAGCAATTTTATAAGTCATATAAAAACCTCCTTTTTTATTTCTCACTACTATGATTTGTTTGTTTTTAAATTTATATTCTTGGGAAATTAAGTTTTAATATATTAATATGATGCTGATTAAAATTCAAAATAGCAATAATATAAACTTAAGTTAATAAAACATTTACTTTGAGTTATTTCATGGCAAAATGATAATTGATAAAAGGGGGAGATATTAATTAATCTATAATGGTGCAATTGAATGTACATTAGTATGTATTGTTAACAGTATGGATAATAGTAGTTTTAATAATATGAGTGAAAATATAAATAATGTGAATTATTTAAAGCATTAAACATACTAAAAGTTTAAGATATATTTATGTGATAATTTTAAAATGTTATATAAATTATCAATGAGAGATAATCTTCAGACTATATTGTAAAAATATAGTTTGGGGATTTTTTTATTATAAGATTATTTTCAAATATTTATATTTAAGTTTATATAATACAATAGAAGATTTATAACTCATCCTGGTGTATCGATAATATAAAACATAAGAATTATAGAATAAATAAGAGAAAATTGAATATAATGAATAAATATAAAGCTATAGTATTAAATATTGAGTTAATTGAAATGTTAAGATGAAACACGTCGCAAGAAGCGGTAAACAACTGGATGAAAATTTAATGATTACTTGAAAAGTAAGAAAATAAAAAGTTTTGCAAAAAGTTGTTGACAGTATATAAGCCAAATGATATACTGAGTAAGTCGCTTGAAGGCGATAAGATGGTAACAGCATAAAGCTGTGAAAGAAATATGGTCTTTGAAAATTGAACAGGATATAATATAAACATTTAAGTAAACCAGCAATTCTTTATTTGAGTAAGCTAAGATTAAACTTTTTATTGAGAGTTTGATCCTGGCTCAGGACGAACGCTGGCGGCGTGCTTAACACATGCAAGTCGAGCGATGAAGTTTCCTTCGGGAAACGGATTAGCGGCGGACGGGTGAGTAACACGTGGG
>JAEWQX010000235.1 GCA_023399035.1 Bacillota bacterium
AAAGATGCTTCTGGAAACGCAATTGTAGGAGCAGGTGCAAGTTTAAAAATAGAAACAGTTCAAGAAACAGTAAAGAACATTAAATATGGTGATAGAGGGTATGGGATGCTTATTTCTGGAAACGGTACTGTGATAGAACATCCTAATGAAGAATGGGTCATGAGTGAAAATGTAAATACATCAGAAGATGAAGGACTATTAGAACTCGGACAACATATAAAAGAAAATAAAAGTGGTGTATATCATTTTGGTACTGGAAGTGATAAGAAAATTGCATTTTTCTCTAGAGTGCCAGTAACTGATTGGACTGTAGTAAATGTTGTATATGAAAATGAACTATTTGCTTCAGCAAAAAAAATACTTGTAATGTTATTAGGAATAACTGTAGCAGTAGCATTAATTATATCAGTATTAATATATGTACTAGCTAGCAGACTCTTAAAACCATTAAATAGATTAAGTGATTTTGCAGAGGAAGTTTCAAAAGGAGATTTAAGTGGTTCTGTTAAAGTTAGTTCTCAAGATGAAATAGGAGAATTAAGCAGTGCATTTAATAACACAGTTAAAGCATTAAGAGACATACTGCAAGAGATTGCAGATGAATCTGAGAAAGTTAATAATCTTTCAAGTAATCTTGCATCATCATGCGATGAATCTAGTAAAGTAGCAGAGGAAATTTCAAAAACAATACAGTTTGTTGCTCAGAATACAACTGATCAGGCACATCAAGTTGGAGGTGCAGTAGATAAGACAGTTGAAATGGAAGAAAACAGTAGAACTCTTATAGATAAATGTAACTACATGCTTGAAAAAGCAGAGGAATCAAATAATATAAGTGCAGTAGCTTTCGCATCTGTTGAAAGAGCAGTAGAAAGCATGAAAGTAATAGTTGATAATAATGAAAGCAATTTAAATGAAAGCAAATTACTTCTTGATAAATCAGAAGAGATCGGTCAGATAGTAGGAGTAATAACAAGCATAGCAGATCAGACAAATCTTCTAGCATTAAATGCAGCTATAGAAGCAGCACGTGCAGGAGAACAGGGACGTGGATTTGCAGTAGTTGCTGATGAAGTAAGAGTACTTGCAGAACAGTCATCTGTTGCAGCTAATAAGATATCTAATCTTATAGTTGGAATTCAAGATCAGATTAAATCTATTAGTACAAGTATGAATGAAGGATCTAAAGAAATAACAAGTGGAATGGAAGTTGCTTTAGAAGCAGGAAGTCATTTTGAAAATATTGATAAAGCTATAAGCAATATTTTCACTGTAGTAAGGGATGTATCATCAGCAACAGAAAATGTAATTAGTTCTGCAAAATCGACTGTATCAGAAATGCAGGAGACATTTACAATGTCAGAAGAAACAGCTTCAGCAACTGAAGAAGTATCAGCATCTATAGAAGAACAGGCTGCTTCTATGGAGGAAATAGGACATGCTGCTAATGAATTATCTAACCTATCAGATAAGATGAATGAATTGGTAGGAAAATTTAAAGTTGCTGGTGAGGAATAAGAAATACTAATTAATTTGAAATATATGATATAATGTATTGTGTAATTTAAGAGTTAGTAAATGGAGGCGATATTTATGTTTACTAAGGAAGAACTTTTAGTAATAGAAGATGCATTAAAAATTGCAGATGCAGAATATATCAGAATAATGGATGAAAGCAAATCTAATAAGAATAAATTAGTTGCATATAACAGAAAACAGAAAAAGCTTTGGCTAGTCCAAAATAAATTAAAGAAAATTATTGAAGAAAATAAATAATATATAACTTATATACTCCTCTTATAACACATACTATGTGCTATAAAGTGGAGTATATTTTTATGCCCTGATTAAAATGCTTTTTATCTTAACTTAACAAAAGTATACATTATGAAGGTATAATAGGATTAATACAAATTTAAAAAGAGGTATAAAAATTGAATGATAATAATTTAAATAGTAAAAGTAAATGGAAAAAATATTTCTATATTATCAATTATAATAGAGAATTTGAAGAAGAATTATGCAATATGGAAATGAATTCACTTTTCAGAATAAGGCCTAATAATAAGCAATTTTTTTCAAATAAATACATTAATCCTTCACGAAGTCCGTTTATTAAAGAAGTAATAAAAATTAAATATGAAGAAGACACATTAGAAGAAATATTATTGAATATAGAAAAAGATAAACTCTCATATGAAAAGTTTAAAGTCTGCTATATAAAAAATGAATTCAGCCATATTAATTATGATGAAAGATTAAAAAGTATTAGAAAAATAGGACTTATTATAAATGGAGAAGCAGATATCCATAATCCAGATATAATGCTTGGATTGACTAAAGTAAATGGTAAATGGATATTTGGAGAATATGAAAAAAATGATTTTGAATGGCACATACATGATAGAAAGCCATATTCATATTCTAATTCACTAAGTTTAAGAGTAGCGAGAGCACTTGTTAATATAGCAGTGGAAGATAATATAGATAAGAAATTTATAGATCCATGCTGTGGAGTTGGAACTGTAGTAATTGAAGCTTTATCAATGGGAATTAATGCGGCTGGATGGGAGTTGAATGAAAGCATAGCTGAAAATGCAAAAAAGAATCTTGAATTCTTTGGATATGACAATGTAATTACAAATGGTGATATGACAAGCATAAATGAAAGGTTTGATACTGCAGTCATAGATATGCCATATGGATTATTTACGCCGATAACTAAGGCTGAACAGGAATCTATAATAAGAGCATCACGAAATATAACTCAAAGGCTTATTATAGTTACATTTGAAGATATGAGTAAAATGATAAAGAATGCTGGTTTTGAAATACTTGATACTGCTCATGTATCAAAAGGAAAGTTTAAAAGATATATAAGCATCTGTATATAAAAATAATACCTATATTAGCAAATAATTAAATGTAGCATATTATTTTTACTAGACAATATATTTACATCTTAATTATCTGTTTGAGTAATCATTATAGACATGAAAGAATAATTTTAAAAAATAAGTTAAGGTTAAATCATCCACTGAAAATTATTCCTAAAAATTAAAGTCACACGTACTATAAAATCTTATAGAAAATATTTGAATTGTATCCATACATTTGAATTGTATGGATATATATATTAATATAATTACATTAAGAAAAAAGGGGGCTTTATATTTATGGAAAGAAAAGCAGTAAATAAAAATCTTGCTCAAATGTTAAAGGGCGGAGTAATAATGGATGTAACTAATAAGGAAGAGGCTATAATTGCAGAAAATGCAGGTGCATGTGCAGTGATGGCCCTTGAAAGAGTACCTTCAGATATTAGAAAAGAAGGTGGAGTTGCAAGAATGTCAGATCCTAAAATGATAAAGGAAATACAGGAGGCAGTGTCAATACCTGTTATGGCCAAAGTAAGAATAGGTCATTTTGTTGAAGCTCAGATTTTAGAGGCATTAAATATTGACTTTATTGATGAAAGTGAAGTTCTTACACCTGCAGATGATAAGTATCACATCGATAAAGAAAACTTCAAAGTGCCATTTGTATGTGGAGCAACAAATATAGGAGAAGCATTAAGAAGAATTGGGGAAGGTGCATCAATGATCAGGACTAAAGGAGAAGCTGGTACTGGAGATGTTGTTAATGCTGTTACTCATATGAGAACTATGACTGAGCAAATAAAAGAAATACAAAAAGCATCAAAGGAAGAACTTATGACAATTGCTAAAAATCATGGAGCACCATATGATTTAGTAAAGTATGTATGGGAAAATGGAAAGCTTCCTGTTGTTAATTTTGCAGCAGGCGGGATTGCAACACCTGCAGATGCAGCTTTGATGATGCAGCTTGGCTGTGATGGGGTATTTGTTGGGTCTGGTATATTTAAATCAGACAATCCAGAAAAGAGAGCAAGAGCTATAGTATTAGCAACTACTTATTATAATGATCCTGAAAAACTTGCAGAAGTATCTGAAGATTTAGGTGGAGCTATGAGTGGAATTAATGCAAAGGAAGTTGCCACAAGGTATGCAGAAAGAGGATGGTAAAATGAAAATAGGAGTTTTATCATTACAAGGTGGTGTAATAGAGCATATAAAACAAGTAAAACATTTAGGGTATGATCCTGTAGAGGTTAAAAGAGAAAGCGATCTGGATGTAATTGATGCAATAATACTTCCAGGAGGAGAGAGTACTACAATGGGAAAACTACTCAATGTTACAAATTTAATGGAACCACTAAGAAATAAAATATTAGAAGGATTACCTGTATGGGGGACTTGTGCTGGAATGATACTTTTAGCAAAGGATATAGAAAATGATACTAGAAGACATTTAGGTGTAATGGATATAAGAGTACGAAGAAATGCCTTTGGGACCCAGATAGATAGCTTTAGAACTAAAAAAGTAATTGATAAAATAAGCAGAGAAGAAATTGAACTTGTTTTCATTAGAGCACCATATGCAATAGAAGTAAGTGAAGAAGCAGAAATATTGTGTAAGGTTAAGGGAAAGATAGTTGCTGTACAGCAGAATAATATGCTGGCCACTTCGTTTCATCCAGAATTAACAAATGATTTGAAAGTTTTAAATTATTTTGTAGATAATATAGTAAAAAAGAATATTGAAAGAAAATGAGATTTTTTGAATTAGCGAATTTCTAATACTTAGAATATAGATTATTTTGAAAGAATTATATTAATAGATAAATTTCCGTAGCTGTTTTACATAAGCTATGGAAATTTATTTTGGCTTTTAATAAATACCGTAGTTAAGCAGATCTTATATATAGATAGAAGTTAATAACGAAAATATATAACTAATCCTGGTGTATCAATATAAGTATATTGAAGAAATATGGATATATATTAAGAAAAAGAGAGATAAATTCTATATTTAAGGAAATATAATTTAAGAAGATATCTAATAAGGTGTTAAGATAAAACACGTCGCTGAGAGCGATAAACAACAAATCAAACAGAAAACTTTAAAATTAAAGTTAAAAAGTTTTGAAAAAGTTGTTGACAGATGTCAAACCAAGTGATATACTAAGAAAGTCACTTGGGGGTGACAAGATAGTAACAGCGTAAAGTTGTGAAAGAAATATGGTCTTTGAAAATTGAACAGAATAATATAAACATTTAAGTAAACCAGCAATTCTTTATTTGAGTAAGCTAAGATTGAACTTTTTATTGAGAGTTTGATCCTGGCTCAGGACGAACGCTGGCGGCGTGCTTAACACATGCAAGTCGAGCGATGAAGTTTCCTTCGGGAAACGGATTAGCGGCGGACGGGTGAGTAACACGTGGG
>JAEWQX010000003.1 GCA_023399035.1 Bacillota bacterium
CTTTAAAGGAATGAAGATTGATGGTCTTGCAATAGTATCAGCAATAATCGCTCAAAGTGATATATCTAAAGCCACAGAAGAGTTTAGAAATCTCTTCTTAGAATTGTAGTATTATTAGATGAAATATCTAATATATCTCAGAATGTAGCATCTGTTTCAGAAGAAGTGACAGCATCAGCTGAAGAGGTGACAGCAACTATGGATGAACTTACTGGATATGCAGATAAACTTAATAATATTGCAGAAAAACTTAAAGATGAGTTGAAAAAGTTTGAATTATAAAATAGATATATTTTTTGAATTATAGGATTCTTTATTTTTTAGAATTTATATAGATTGCAGTGTATTAAACTAATTAATATGATTCTGTTACTAACAGGAACTGTTAAGAAGGATAGTGCACTGTTTTTCTGTTTAAGAATATAAAAAATTGGTATATACTATATAATATAAATTATGTAAGAGAGAATGATAAAAATGGATTTTTATAAGAACAAAGTAGAGCCAATTATTTTGAAAAATCAAAAAACTATATGGATAGTAATATGTGTAGGATTATTTTTAAGTGCTTTTATTAATTATGCATGGATTATATCATTATTATGCTGTTTTTTTATAAAAGATGATGAAGAGGATAACTTAGTAAAATAAGAAAGGTGATTAGTATTTTGGATAATAGAGAGAAAATTTTTTATGTGCTAAAGAAATATTATGGTTTTGATACTTTAAGAAGAGGTCAGTATGAAATTATCAACAGTATTTTAAGCTTACATGACACATTTTGTCTTATGCCTACAGGTGGTGGAAAATCGCTTTGTTATCAAATTCCTGCAATATTGTTTCAAGGTATAACAATTGTAATTTCTCCACTAATTTCATTGATGAAAGATCAGGTAGATAATTTGACTGAAGCAGGTATTAAAGGCGCATACATAAATAGTACTCAAGATATGGACACAATAAAAAATATACTTCTTGAGGCATCTATGGGAGAATACAAAATAATATATGTTTCTCCTGAAAGACTTGAATCTAAGATATTTATCGATATGGTAAAGGATATTCACATTTCTCAAATTGCTATAGATGAAGCTCATTGTGTTTCACAGTGGGGACATGATTTTAGAAAGAGTTATCTTGGAATTTCTAAATTCTATGATATTTTAAA
This sequence comes from Bacillota bacterium, assembly GCA_023399035.1. Taxonomy (GTDB): domain Bacteria; phylum Bacillota; class Clostridia; order Clostridiales; family Clostridiaceae; genus Clostridium. The sequence continues at coordinate 1,169 of JAEWQX010000003.1, forward strand.
AAGTAAACCAGTTATATCAGCATTTACAGCAACTGCAACTGAAGAAGTGCGTGAAGATTCTATCAGACTTTTAGGTTTAAAAAATCCTTTTATATATAAAGGTGATATTAACAGGGAAAATCTAAGGCTTACTGTTTTAAAGGAAATAGATAAGCTTGAAGAATTAAAAGATATAATAAGAGAAAATGAAGATAAATCTGGAATAATATATTGTGCTTCCAGGAAAGAAGTAGATATGCTTCATTATTATTTAAGCGATTTAGGATATAATGTTGGAAAATATCATGGGGGCTTAAGTGATGAAGATAAGGAAAGATATCAGGAAGATTTCTTATATGAGAGAACAGATATAATAGCAGCTACTAATGCTTTTGGTATGGGGATAGATAAATCTAATATAAGGTATATAGTACATTTCACTCTTCCTCAGAATATAGAATCCTATTATCAGGAAATTGGAAGAGGAGGAAGAGATGGAGAATTGTGCAAATGCTATTTATTTTACTCCGAAAGTGATATAAGCAGGGTAGAATATATAATAAATAAGAGTTCATCAATGAACAGGAGAGAGGTTCAGCTCAGAAAGCTTCAGTCAATGATTGATTACTGTAATCTTCATGAATGTTATAGGAAGTTTATATTAAATTATTTTGGTAACGAGCGAAAGCTAAATTACTGTAATAACTGCAGCAACTGCTTAAATGATGATGAACTTAAGGATTTTACTCGCGAAAGTCAGATGATATTATCTACAGTATTCAGGACTCGCGAAAGATTTGGAATTTCCGTTTTGGTTGATATTTTAAGAGGATTTAAGGGTCCTAAGATAATACAAAACAAGCTTGATACTGTTACTACATATGGAATAATGAAGGAGTATGGAAATGGATTTATAAAAGATCTAATAAAAAGCCTTCTTAATGAAGGATATGTTGATTTAAAAGAAGGAACATATTCAATGCTGAAGCTTAATGCTCGTTCAATGAAAGTATTAAAGGGGCAGGAAATAGTATTATTCAAGATTCTTGATAACGATGAGCCTATATTAAATGAAGAGTTATTTGGAAAATTAAAGCAGTGGAGAAAGATGAAGTCCTATAAAGAAAATATAAGACCATACATAATTTTTTCAGATGCAACTTTAACAGCCATATGTAATACAAAGCCAAAGAATCTTCAAGAATTAATGGAAATACGCGGAGTAGGAGAAAAGAAAATCAAGGCATATGGAAATGAAATAATAAAATTAATCAATGAATAGTAAAAATAAGATTTTAATTTTATAAAAGTCAAGAGGTTGTTTAAAAGCATCTCAGGGAGAAATCTGAAGATTCCCTGAGATGCTTTTTTATACATAGGACAAATTGGATTTTTTTATAAAGTCACATATTTCAGATTCATTTAAGTATACATCTCCAATGAGTCCATGAGATCTATATTTTTCGTGGCATATATGAAAATCAGAACCAGCTGTATAGAATATATTTTTTTGTCTAGCTATATTTATAAAAAAATTAGTGTCATTTTCAGTATTTGAAAAATATTTTGCTTCAATACCATCAAAGTCAAGTTTTATTATTTCCTTGAAATCATCGCGTGATAAAAGGACAGGATGAGCTAAAACAACATTTGCACCAAAGAATTTTAAAATTTCAATTCCATTTTCAACACAGATCTTATCACGTCTATAGTAAGTATTGAGATAACCATGGAGAAGCTTTCTGACAGAATCTATTTTATGATTTTTAATACAGCTTAAAACTTGGATTAGAAGTTCATCATTATAGCTGTCATCTTTAAAATATCCTAAAATATGAACCCGTGTATTGTTATATCTTGTTGATAATTCAACACCAGGGATAACTTTTATTCCAATATCATTGCCACGCTTTATAGCTTCATCTAATCCAGAAGTTGTATTGTGATCTGTTAAAGCCATTATATCTATATTTCTTTTTTTTGCTAAGGTTACTACTTGGCTAGGAGTACAGTTTCCATCTGAAGCAGTGGAATGAATGTGAAAATCACCTTTCTTATACATTATTAAAACTCCTAAATAAAAAATACAAAATGTTATGCATTTTAATATATGAAGTATGCTGCTTAGTAGGAACAAATTTATTTATATATTTTTGAAAAATAATAATTCATATTAAAAAGTAGTATGTAAAAATGGAATATAAATGAAGAAATAATGCTTTTATATTATTGAAAAGATCATTATTATATAAAAAAATTGTATGGGTTACCCTTGGTACTACGGGGATTGGACAATATCCTATTGGAAATTGCACAAGTTGTATAGTTATCTGGAGGTATATATAGATAATCTGCTTTCTCGTAGTGAGACAAGGATTATAAAATGTTTAAATATGTCGAATGCATGTTACCATAAATGCATAGGTTGCTTGAAGAAATTTGAATAAATGAAAAAGAATCTTATATAAAGGATTAAGTGAGATCTGGCAATTAATATGTACACAGGGGGAGAAAAACTAATGAAGAAGACTTTTTTAAAGAAGATAATAAGTGCAGGAGTTGTGGCGGCAACAATAGGTACTTTAGTTCCATTAGGAGTATCTGCGCACAGGAAAATAGGAACTTTAAATACGAATCAGGCTGAGGATAATACATTGAGTGATTATAATGACAATACTGTAGCTAATGAATCAGAAACTATATCAAGTACTACTAATAATAGCGAAGCTAAAACTGAATTGAATGATGATAATAACAATGAAACATTGAATTACAGTAATAAGTGTGGAGTTAAGAAAAAAGGATGGGTCAATATAGATGATGTCTGGTATTATTTTGATAAAAACGGTAATGTAAAAACTGGATGGATAAAAGACCATGGAAGAATATACTATGCTGACAGCACTGGAGCAAGGCAGACTGGTGTAATTAAAATATCAGGAAAAGTTTATTATTTTAATAAATCAGGTGTAATGCAGACGGGAAGAGTTAAAATTGGAGGCAAAATTTATAAGTTTGCACGAAATGGGCAAGCTGTAGGAGAGAGAATACCTGCTTTTGAAAAAGAATTTGACTCAAATAATAATTTGGTAAAACCAGATAATGAAATAAATAGTGGAAACAATTCAGATTCAAATAATTCAAATGGAAATGAAGATCTAGATAATAATATAGAAAAACCAGACAATACAGATAAGCCAAGTGATACAGAAAAACCAGACGATAACATACAGGGCGGTGGAAATGATACAGAGGTACCAGATAACTCTGAAGATAACAATGATACCGTAAATAAACCAGATAATTCAGAAGGAAATCAAGATAACAATGGTACTGTAAATAAACCAGATAATTCAGAAGGAAATCAAGATAATAATGGTACTGTGAATAAACCTGGTAATTCACAAGGAACCCAAGGTTCAACAGGAGAAAATAATTCTTCAAATAACAGTGGCAGCACACATGTAGAAGGATTACCTGTTATAACAGAAAAGTATAAAGTAACAGTTCAAAGCAGTGCTGAAAATAAGATCCTTGAGTTAATGAATCAAAAGAGAACAGAAGCAGGACTTAAACCGCTAACAATGGACAATACATTATTAAGTGTTGCAAGATATAAGAGTAACCATATGATTCAAAATGGATATTTCAGTCATACAAATCCTGATGGAACTACTTGGACTAACTGGCTTAAAGATATAGGGTATAAATATACTGCAACAGGGGAGAATATTGCATATAACAGCTATGATCCAGTAGAATTATTTAACCAATGGTGGAATTCTTCAGGTCATAGAGAAAATATGATGAATCCTTCATATACTAAAGTAGGTATAGGTGTAGTATATGGAAACGGAAAGTACATGGGAACACAGACATTTGCAGGCTAATTAAAAATTAAGTAAAATTGCTTCCTAGATTATAAATTTTAAGATTTATATATCTGGGAAGTAATTTTATAAATATATATTGAGGCTTATGAAAATAAATAGAGCTCAATTATTTTATAATTAGAATAGATCTTTAATGCAGTTTATTCACTAATTTGAAGACTTACATACATCTACCCATTTAATGCAGTTTGAGATGTGAAACAATTCATCGCATGTAAGTTCTATAGCTGAATTTGAAGTACCACAGGCAGGAAAGACTGTATTGAATCTTTTTAACGATTCATCTAAATAAACTTTTGCATTTTCAGGATTTGCAAAAGGACATACACCTCCTACAGGGTGGCCTGTATATTGCTCAACTTCATTAAAGTTTAACATTTTTGCTTTTAAACCAAATTCTTGTTTGAATTTAGAATTATCAATTTTAGTATCACCGGCAGCCACAAGTAATATACATCCATCATCTTTACTTTTAAAAGATATTGTTTTTGCAATTCTTGCTGGTTCAACATCCAAAGCCTGGGCAGCAAGTTCAACAGTTGCACTTGAAACATTAAATTCCTGTACAAATATATCTTTATTGTATTTCTTTAAAAATTGTTTTACAATTTCAATTGACATAAAAATCACTTCCTATTTATATTTAAAAATAGCACATAAAACTAAATCAACATTATCTGATTCAGAATTTCTTAATTCTATATGAGGAATCACATCAGAATTTATAATATCTATACATAATAAATCACCTTTATTAATATCAAAATGATTATCATCTATATGAACTTTTGCATTTCTATTTAAAGGATGTATGCATACTGCAATAGGAATGCTGTTTTCTGGATATGTAAACTTAAAATGTGATGTGTTTTCCTTCATAATATTGATATGATTTAAAGTTCCATCATAATCTTCTCTTGTCATTAAATTTAGGACTGAACAGCGGCCTTTTGTAGTTGTTGTCCAATCTCCCATGAAGAAGTCCTGATTAAATGGCTTTAATAATTTTGAATATCTGTCTTTGTGGGATAAAGTCATTTCACCATCTGTTACCATCAAGTGTCTTTTAATATCAGGTAGACTGCTGAAAGTAGAAGTGTCTATATCTATTTTTGCACATCCAATTCTCCATAAAAAGTTTCTGTCTGCAAATGACGAGCCATTTGGATATGTGATAAGTTCTGCTGCCATACCTCCAGACCAGTATGTTGGAGTGTAACACGTATTTTTAATTAATCTTATGCTATAGTCCAAAATAAAACCTCCAATAATATTATTTTTTATTTATTATAACACTAAATGTAGAAATTTTACATTTATATAATATGTTATTCTTAATAAATAATGTTCATATGTGATAAAATATAATTGAAGAATGTAAAGGTATGCTAAATATAATGCACAGATAAATAATAATATATATATTCTAATGGAGAGTTTATCTTAAGCAATTAATACATAATGCCAAACTTTTAAGGAAATTATTATTTCTGACAACTGATTACTCATTAGGATTATATATGGATGAATAAAGGAGTTGGTTTTTGTGATAAAGCTTATAGCCTGTGATATGGATGGTACATTATTAAACAGCAGACATGAGATTGATGAAGAAAATATTGAAGCCATTAGAAATGCTGAAAAATCAGGTATAGTATTTGCTATTTCTACAGGAAGAGAATATGATAACGTTGAACCATTTCTAAAAAAACATAATATAAGATGTCAGTGTGTTCTTATGAATGGTGCTGAATATAGAGATGAATATGGCAATATTGTAGAAGTTATAAATATAGATACACATATTGCAGCAAAAATTATAGATGTATTAAATAAAGATAAAGTAAGTGCTAGAATTTTCACTAATAGAGGTGTTTATACAAGTGATACAAAAGAAGAAGCTCTTAAAGAAATGACATATAGGACTCTTGCCTTTAATCCTGAGATGTCCCTTGATGAAGCTCGTGAAGAAGCAAAAAAACAGCCTTATTTTGTTCAGCTTAAGTATATTGATGATATGGATGAATTCCTTAATAGTGGAATAGAGATAAGAAAATTTGTTGCATTCCATAAAGATATTGATCTTATAGATAAGATGAAAAAAGAAATAGGTAAAATTACAGGAATAGCAGTATCTTCTTCATTTAGTGATAATATTGAAATAACACATATGACAGCTCAGAAGGGTATAATCCTAGCAAAAGTAGCACAAAAAATGGGATTTGATAGAAGTGAAGTAATGGTTATTGGAGATAGTTACAATGATTATTCAATGTTTGAAGTTTTTGAGGAAAGTGTAGCAATGGAAAATGCTGTTCCCGAAATTAAAAAAATAGCTAAGTATATAACAGATACAAATGATAATCTAGGAGTTGCTAAAGCTATAAATAAAGTACTAGGTAAAAAAAATAATAATCAGTAATATTTATTATATCAATATAAATAAAAAATTCTAAAGCTGTCTAAATGCAGTTTTAGAATTTTTTGTTTATATACCTAAATAACAATTGTATTAACGTATACATATAGTGTAAAATTAAGTGAGCATAAAAGTGAACAAAATGTTAATATTACAAAAATTGTATGTAAATATATTTAATGATGGATTTTAGTGAACTAAAGAAAAATATATTTATTAAGTGGAGGGTTATTAATGAATATTAGAATTGTTACAGACAGTTGCATCGATATTAATAAAGATGTTTTTGGCAATGAAGAAAACATGGAGAGAGTCCCATTTAAAATCGTAATTGAAAATGAAGAAATGATTGATAAAAATCTTGATTTAAGTGAACTAAGAGAAAAAATGAAGGCAACAAAGGATAAGATAACAACAGCCTGCCCTTCTCCACACGACTTTTTAGAAGCATTTAAAAAATGCAAAGAAAATTTTGTGGTTACTATTTCAGAAAAATTAAGTGGATCACATAATAGTGCAGTATTGGCGGCAAATATGTTTTTGGAAGAAGTAGAAGATGCATTTGTACATATTTTTGATTGTAAAACAGCAACAGCTGGTGCAAGTCTTGTAGCGTTAAAATTGAAAACTATGATTGAAGAGAAAGTTGAAAAGAATAGAATCATAGAGGAAATTAATAATTATATAGATCAAATGAAAACTTTTTTAGTACCTGTTAGATTAGACAACCTAGCTAAGAATGGTAGAATAAGCAGTAAAAAGGCATTTGTAGGATCACTTCTTCAAGTTACGCCAATTATGTGTGATAATGGTGATGGTGAGCTTATTCTTAAGGAACAGGTAAGAGGAAGAAAAAAAGCATTTGCCAGACTTCTAGATATAATAGGTGAAGAAAAAGCGGATTTTTCAGACAGGGTTCTTGCAATATCTCATGTAAACTCAGAAGAGAGAGCATTAAATTTAAAAGAACAAATATTAAGCAGATATAACTTTAAAGATATTATAATCTTTGAAGGTGGAGGGTTAACTACTGTCTATGCTGATGATGGTGGAATTGTAGTCTGCTACTAATTAAATAGAATTTATTAATAAAAGCAATTAATCTATATATAACAATTTTGGTTATAGATTAATTGCTTATTTATTTTTGTAAAATATTACAAAAATAAATAAGCATATTGAAAAATACAGTTTTTAGGAATAATATATTTATTATGAAATCGTAAACAAAAAATCTGATGTACAAAATATTAGGGAGTGGGTGATATAAGATAATTAATTATATCGTTGAAAAACTGGAAACGATACCGATAGGATTTTTGGGAAATGAGGGGGTAATGTAATGTCTAAGAATAAAATTAAGAGTTTAATTGCAATTGGAACTGTTTTTTTTAGTTTAGTAAGCTTTTCGCCTAATATAAGTCTAGTAGCATATGCAGATACTATACAGGAAAGTCAGGTAAATGAAAATACAAGATTAACTTATGAGGAAGAACAGGGAGCAATACTTCATGCATGGGATTGGTCATTTAAAAACGTAATAGATAATATTGATGCAATATCAGCAGCAGGTTATAAATCAATACAAGTATCGCCAATACAAGGTAATATAGACATAAATGGGGAAATGACAAGTGCTGAGAAATGGTGGGTATTATATCAGCCAATAAACTTTAAGATTGGAAACAAACAATTGGGCACAAAAGAGGAATTTGAGAACATGTGTAAAATAGCTCATAGTAAAGGAATTAATATAATCGTTGATGTTATTGTAAACCATACAGGAAATACTTTGACTGATGCAGATACACCATCTGAAAATGTAGACCCTGAAATAACAGCATTAGGAGATGATGCATGGCATAGTTTGAAACCTGTTGAGAGTTGGAATAGCAGATATTGTGTGACTCAGGAGGATATAGGACTTCCAGATTTAAATACAGAAAATCATAAAATACAGGAGATGGCAAAGGCTTATTTACAGCAATGTCTTAATTGTGGGGCTGATGGATTTAGATTTGATACAGCTAAACATGTCGGACTTCCAACTGATGAAGATGACAATGGAAAAGTAGTAAAGAGTGATTTCTGGCCAAATGTATTAAGTGGATTAAAGAAAAAGGATGGAAACCAGCCTTATATTTATGGAGAAGTGTTACAGGGTGGTGCAGATAATTTTTATGAGTATTCTAAATATATCAATTTAACTTCAAGCAATTATGGAGGAAATGTAAGGAGTGCAGTTGGTTTAAATGGTAATCCAGATGTTTCAAAGATAGAGGATTATAGTTCAGATGGAGTTTCACCAAAGAGATTGATATCATGGGTTGAATCTCATGATACTTATGCAAATGATTCCGAAGAATCAACAGCGCTGACTGATGAACAAATTAGAAATGGATGGGCACTTATAGCATCACGTGCATATGCTAATCCATTATTTTTTAACAGGCCGGCAGGAAGAGGAAAGCTAGATGGATCAATAGGTGATTGTGGTGACGATAACTGGAGAAATCCAGATGTAGTTGCAGTTAATAAATTCAGAAATGTAATGCTTAATCAGGATGAAAATTTGGTTGAGATAAATAAAAACATAATGATGATACAACGTGGTACAAGCAGCGATTCAAGTGCTAAAGGTATTGTAATTGTTAATATGGGTGAAGATTATGAAATTTCAAATTTAGATGTTAATCTTGATGATGGTAACTATGAAAACTGCGGAGTAAATGATTCTGAATTTACTGTGGACAATGGAAAAATATCTGGAATTATTAAAAAGGGAATTACAGTACTTTATAAAGATGGACAGAAGGAACAAAATGTTGAATGTCCTATAGTTTCTATAGATAAAGAAAATCAATCATTTATAGATACTATGAATTTAACATTAAAAGTAGAAAATTCATCAAATGCAACATATTCAATTAATGATGGAGAAAAGATTCCATATTCTAAGGGTGAAACTATTACAATAGGACAAGATATTAACCCTGGTGAAAGCGTAAAGGTAACATTAGAAGCAACAAATGCTGATGGTACAAGAAATGCCAAAGAAACTTATATTTATATTAAAAAAGCAGTAGGAAGTACAGCAACTGTATACTTTGAAAAGCCTGATGACTGGAAAACTCCAGTGTATGTTTATGCAAGCAATGAAGTAAATGATAAAAATAAAGCTTGGCCTGGAGAAAAAATGACTAAAATAGGCGAGAATTTATACAAATATGAATTAAACGATTGGACAAATGCTAATGTTATAATAAATGATTCGTATGCAGGAAAGCATCAGACAGGTGATTTATATCTAAAATATGATGGAATGATGAAATACAGCAAGGATGGAAGCTGGAGTGAAAGTGAAAAGCTTGCAGAAGATCCTGATATTGAACAAGATATAGAAGAACAAGGAACATCAAAAGTATATATAAAGATTCCTGAGAGCTGGAAAGATGAAAGTGGAAATTATTATGATGATGTCTATATATACATGTATGGAGTAGAAGAACTTGCAAAATGGCCTGGTGTTCCAATGGAAAAGGTTGAAGGTAAAGAAGGGTTATATACCCATACTTTACCAGCAGGTTTAGAAGGATCAATGGTATTATTTAATGCAAAAGGTGGTACAGTTCAGGTTCCTAAGGATACAGGATTTAAAGCACCAGCAGATTCTACTATGATATGGGATGGAGATTGGAAAGAATATCTCAATGGAACTTCAAAAGCTTATTTTAGAAAGCCAGCAGATTGGAATGAACCTAATATATATGTATGGAAAGAAGATGGAAGCAAAATAAAAG
>JAEWQX010000153.1 GCA_023399035.1 Bacillota bacterium
AGTCCTCCTATCTTAAAATGCTTCCTGCGATAACCATCTTTTGAACTTCTGAAGTTCCTTCATAGATTTCAGTTATCTTAGCATCTCTCATCATTCTTTCTACTGGATATTCCTTAGTATATCCGTAACCACCAAATAATTGTACAGCCTTAGTTGTAACATCCATTGCAACTTCTGCTGCAAATAATTTAGCTCTAGCAGCATCAACTGAGTATGGCATGCCATTTTGTTTCTTCCAAGCAGCCTTGTATACTAACTGTTTTGCAGCTTCTATCTTAACGTCCATTTCAGCAATATACCATTGTAATCCTTGGAATGCTGAAAGTGGTTTTCTGAATTGTTTTCTTTCTTTCATGTATGCAACTGCTTCATCAAAAGCACCTTCTGCAATACCTAAAGCTTGAGCAGCAATACCGATTCTTCCTCCATCAAGCGTTTTCATTGCTATTCCAAATCCCTTACCTTCTTTACCGATTAAGTTTTCCTTTGGCACGATACAGTCTTCAAAAATTAATTCTGTAGTTGAAGATGCTCTGATACCCATCTTATTTTCTAACTTACCAATTGAGAATCCTGGGAATGATTTTTCAACTATGAAAGCAGATATTCCTTTAGTTCCCATTGACTTATCAGTCATAGCAAAGATTATAAATGTTTCAGCAACTCCACCATTAGTTATGAAGATTTTTGATCCATTTAATACGTAATGATCTCCTTCTAATCTTGCAGTAGTCTGTTGACCTGCTGCGTCTGTACCAGCACCTGGTTCAGTTAAACCAAAAGCACCAATCTTCTTACCTGAGCAAAGATCTGGTAAGTATTTAGCTTTTTGATCTGGTGTACCATTTTCATTGATTACTGATGCACATAATGAAGTATGAGCTGAAAGTATAACTCCTGTAGTAGCACAAGCTTTTGATAATTCTTCTACAGCAATTATGTAAGAAAGAACGTCTCCGCCAGCTCCTCCAACTTCTTTAGGAAATGGGATTCCCATCATTCCTAGTTCACCCATCTTTTTAACATTTTCCATAGGAAATCTTTCAGTTTCGTCGATTTCAGCAGCAATTGGTTTAACTTCATTTACTGCGAATTCTCTAACCATTTGTTGTACTAATTCTTGTTCTCTAGTTAATTGGAAATTCATTAAATTACCCTCCTTGTTAATTAAACCTTGATAACATATATATAAATCTGTAATGGATTTGTATCTAACTTAACATATTATTTATTCTGAAAATTCTTTTCTTTTCTTCTTTCTAAGAAAGCAGTCATTCCTTCAGTTTGGTCTTCTGTTGAGAAACACTTACCAAAATCTTCAGCTTCTATCATAACAGCTTTATCAATTGAAACCTGCATACCTTTGTTTATTGCGTCCTTACATAACTTAACTGCTACTGGTGCATTTGCAATAATCTTTGATGCTATTTTCTTAGCTTCATTCATAAGATCTTCTAAAGGTACAACCTTGTTAACTAATCCAATTCTGTAAGCTTCATCAGCTTTTATATTTTGAGCTGTATAAATCATTTCTTTAGCTTTTCCGAGTCCAACTATTCTAGCTAGTCTTTGAGTTCCACCAAATCCAGGTGTAATTCCCAAACCAACTTCAGGTTGTCCAAATAACGCTTTATCAGATGCTATTCTAATGTCACATGCCATAGAAATTTCGCATCCGCCTCCAAGAGCAAATCCTTGTACTGCTGCAATAACAGGCTTGTTTAAATTTTCCAATCTTAAAAATACTTTATTTCCAAGCTCTCCAAATTCCTTTCCTTGAGCTTCATTTAAATCTTTCATTTCAGCAATATCAGCTCCAGCTACGAAAGATTTTTCACCTGCTCCAGTTAAGATAACAGCATAAATATCATTATCATTTTCTAAATCTTCTAATACTGTATCTAAATCTTTTAAAGTTGCAGAATTTAAAGCATTTAAAGCTTTAGGTCTATTAATTGTAACAATTGCTAAATGTCCTTCTTTTTCAAGAATCACATTTTCTAATTCCATACTAGGATCCCCCTTCAAACGTGCTTATTTTTATAATTTTCTTACTATTTAGAATAATGGCTCTACTCCTTCATTTGTTAATATTATAACAAGTGAAAGCAAAATAATTGGAGCCCTGCTCCTCAATCAGATTATAATACTTTGTTAAATTTTTTGCAATAAAATATTACCATTTTTGAGTATTTTTTTTATAGATTCTTTATTTTTCATAATAAGTATTAATATAATTATTCTATATAAAATTTTAATATTTTGATTATATTAGTAAGACAAGTGATTTAAACCAATATATATGATCAAGTATGCTCAAATCTAGATATTTCAACATAAAAAGCCCTATGCAGATATAACAAATATCTGCATAGGGCTTTCACGTTTTATTTTCAACTGTCTTGTTCGTTTAATAAATAAATTAATGTCATTAAACTTTCACTCAAGTGAACATTCTCTACTTTAACATGATTTGGTACAATCAAATCCACTGGAGCAAAATTCCATATAGCTCTTACTCCGCCTTTAATTAAGTCATCTGCTACATTTTGTGCATTTTTTCTTGGAACACATATTATACCAATATCTATTTTTTCGCTTTCTAATATTGGCTTCATCTCATCAATATCACGTATTTCTACGTCTTTTATTTTCATTCCAATAAGTTTTGGATTAGCATCAAAAATTGCATCAATTCTAAATCCTAAATCTTCAAATCTCGAATAATTGGATACTGCTTGACCTATGTTACCAGCACCTACTAAGGCAGCTTTATATCCTCTATCTAAACCTAGTATAGATTTAATCTGATTATATAGTTCTGTTACATTATAGCCATATCCCTGTTGTCCAAAGTCTCCAAAACAATTTAAGTCCTGTCTTATTTGAGATGCAGTAAATCCAATCTTTTCTCCTAATTCCTTTGAAGAAATTCTATCTACTTCATTTCGCATAAGTTCATCAAGATATCGGTAATACTTTGGCAATCTTTTAATAACTGCCATAGATATATTTTTATTCTTCTCCATCCTATTTTCTCCTTATTTAGTCTAAATTTTAACAATCCATCCTATAATTTATAATTAATTATCCTAAAATAAACACATATCTACAATTCTTTATACACTTTTCCCATTATATTAAATAAATATAATGCTATAATCATCAACTATAATATCAATATAATAATGGGATTCATAAAGTATACACCAACATATTATACTCCATGTTTAATAATAATACCATACTTATATATTTTTATGTCAAGTTCAATAGTTATATTTTTAAAATCCCCAAATGCTCTAATAAAATTTTTAATGCCATAATTATTAATATTGTTCCTCCAAAAATCCCTGCTTTATTCTTAATTATATTTCCTATAATCTTTCCAAGATATGCCGCAGTCATACTTAAAATAAAAGTAATCACACCAATTATTATAACTGCTGAAAATATATTTATGTTTAAAAAAGCAAATGTAACCCCTATTGCCAATGCATCAATACTTGTTGCTACAGCCAAAATGATAAATGTTTTATTGCTATATTCATTTACTTCATCTTTTCCATTATTCTTTATTCCATCACTTATCATCTTCAAACCTATTATACTTAATAAAATAAATGCAACCCAATGATCAAAGCTTTGAATATACTTTGTGAACTTAATCCCAAGTAACCATCCTATAAGCGGCATTATCCCCTGAAATAGACCAAAATAAACTCCTGATTTTATTGCTGCTTTACTCTTTTCATCTTCTGGCACACTCATCCCTATAGTCAATGATACTGCAAATGCATCCATTGCTAATCCAATCGCTGTTAATATAATTGATAATATAGACATAAAAATCCTCCATAATGATTTTTTTAACAAATGTTTATATCAATTTTGCTATCTATAGTATTCCTATTACGTCTAAAAATTATGTAATTTAAAAATAATTGGTTTTTTTGTAAACAAATAAAAACTGATTTTAGAATAAATTAATATCCTAAAATCAGTTTTTACTAGTAGTTATTATTTAAATTTATAGCTTCAATGCTCTCATTGAATTCAATACAGCTATTAGTGTTACTCCCACATCTGCAAACACAGCTTCCCACATGCTTGACATTCCTAATGAAATAAGGATTAATACTCCAACCTTAATAACTAGGGAAAATATTATATTCTGCCATAATATTTTATTAGTCTTTCTTCCTATGGTGATAGCATCTGCTAAAGAATTAATGCTGTCTTTCATCAATACAACATCTGCTGCTTCAATTGCCGCATCAGATCCTATTCCACCCATTGCCACTCCAATATCCGCTCTGGCAAGTACAGGTGCATCATTTATACCATCACCAACAAATATAAGTTTTCCATTAAAATTCTTATCCAATAATTTTTCTACTCTATCTACCTTATCTCCAGGTAATAATTCACCATGAATTTCATCAATAGCTAATTCATTTCCTACTTTTTCAGCAACTTTTCTATTATCACCTGTAAGCATTACAACTTTCTTTACTCCAAGTTTTTTTAATCTCTTTACTGCTTCCTTAGAATCTTCTTTTATTTCATCTTCAATTACAATACTTCCAACATACGTTCCTGATAATGCCACATATACTACTGTTCCAACAGATTCAGTTTCAATGAATTCTATATTATTATTCTTCATAAGCTTGAAATTTCCCAATAGAACTTCATCGCCATCTATTTCAGCTCTTATTCCATGACCAGATAATTCAGTATAATTTTTAATTCTATTTTTATCAATTTCTTTATTATATTCCCTGACTATAGACTGAGCTATTGGATGTGTTGAAAAACTCTCTCCAAGTGCTGCAATTTCTATTAATCTATCCTTTGAAATATTGTGTGAATTCACTTCTGAAACCTTAAAGCTTCCCTTTGTTAATGTACCTGTTTTATCTAAAACAACTACATTTACATCCTTCAGTGATTCGAGATAATTGCCACCCTTTACTAATATACCCTTTCTTGAAGCTCCTCCTATTCCTGAAAAAAGACCTAAAGGAACAGAAACTACCAATGCGCATGGACATGATACTACAAGAAATGATAATGCTCTGTAAAGCCATGTTGAAAAATCAGCATTTTTTAAGACAAAAGGTGGAATTATGGCTATTGCTACTGCTGAAAAAACAACTATAGGCGTATAATACTTGCAGAACTTTGTTATAAACTTTTCTGTATGAGCCTTTTTGCTTCCTGCATTTTCAACCATCTCTAGTATTCTGGAAATAGTAGACTCTCCAAATACTTTTGTTACCTTCACCTTAATTACAGAATTCAAATTTATAGTTCCAGACAATACTTCATCACTTATCTGTACATCTCTAGGTATTGATTCTCCTGTAAGTGCTGATGTATCAAGAGAACATTCTCCATCTATTAGAACACCATCAAGAGGTATTCTCTCACCTGGTCTTATTATAATGATGTCATCTATGTTTACCTCATCTGGAGCAACCTTTATTTCTCCATCTTCAGTAATAAGATTCGCATAATCTGCTCTTAAATCCATAAGGGATGTTATTGATTTTCTTGATCGATTAACTGCATAACCCTGGAACAGCTCTCCAATTTCATAAAATATCATTACTGCAACAGCTTCTGGATATTCACCAATAGCAAAGGCTCCTAATGTGGCAATGCTCATTAAGAAATTTTCATCAAAAATCTGACCTCTTGATATATTCTTAAATGCAGTCATTACAATCTTTCCCCCAACTAAAACATATGATGTCAGGAATAATGCTAAATTTATATATTGCACATCTTCAAAAATAAGTGCAAGTATATACACTGCTATTCCTAACATCAAATTCCAGTTCTTTTTAAATAATCCTGCACTTTCGCTTTCTTCATTATTATGCTCAGACTCATGTTCTTGATTATTGATGCAGCATCCACCATCACAGTGTTTATGGTCATGTTTATAGGAATGTTTATTATTTTTCTGATTGCCATATTCTTTTATAACTACATCTGGTTCAAGTTCTTTTACTATTTTCTTTACTTCGCTGATAATCTCTTCTCTTTCTGCATTTTCCTTAAGCTTTATTGTTAACTTACTTACTGAAAAATTCATATTAGCTTCAGCTACATATTCAAGCTTATTGACTTTAGCCTCTATTTTATTTGCACAATTAGCACAATCAAGTCCTTCTAAGATGAGTTTAATTTCACTGATCATTTTCAAACTATTATTAGAATCTGTGTTTTTCAATGGTTGTGCTATCTTTGTATACTCACTTATTTCTACATCTGGCTCCAATTCTTTTACTATTTGGCTAATGTCATTTATTACATTTTCTTTATCAGTTTCATCTTTTAATTTTACATTCATTCTAGCTAAAGAAAAATTTACACTAGCTTCTTCTACTTGTTCTAACTTGTTTACTCTTGCTTCTATCTTATTAGCACAATTAGCACAGTCGAGTCCTTTTAAATTTAATTTAAAATCTTTTCCCATACTCCTCCATCCTTTCTTGAATAATATGTAAATATTTATAAAACCATAATATGATGTACATATTTAATTTGTTTACATATATTGATTTATTCTATTATGTGTTTAAACCCTTCATTGAATATATGCTTAATATGTTCATCTTCAAGAGAATAATAAACAACTTTTCCAACTCTTTTAAACTTTACAAGTCTTGCTACTTTTAACGTTCTTAATTGATGCGATACTGCCGATTGACTTATTCCTAAAATAGCTGATAAGTCACATACACACATTTCAGATTCAAACAATGCACATAATATTTTTATTCTTGTAGAATCTCCAAAAGCTTTAAATAATTCAGCAAGGTCATACAAAACCTCATCTTTAGGTAATACATCCTTAACTTGTCTTACAACATCTTTATGAATTATATTACATGAACAATTATCTATATTATTATTTTTATCGTTCAAATTTTCCACCTCCTCTGAACATATGAACAAATGCTCATATGTTTGTTTTTATTATATGATTTTATTTCATTTTTAGCAATAGTTTCCTACGAAATAAAAAAACTATTTTAAAAGTTATATAAAATAACTCTCAAAATAGCTTTTCCTAAATATCGATAATTTATATTATTCCTTTGCTCTTATATGGAACTACACTTTTTGCAGATATATCTTTATTATTAAAAACATGATTAAGCACCATATTTATAACACTATCACAGACATAATATGCAAATGTCAGGTCATTATGATAATTTACAATTCCATCATACTGCCTCTGCAGTTCTTCAATAAATTCTCTAATATTTTCTCTATTGATACTTGTATTTATGATTTTGGTAGGTTTAAAATCCTTACATAGCTTAGCAAGCTTTTGTTCATACATCATATGCTGCTTCACTGCATTTGTACTCTTAAATTCCCATCTATAATAGTGCGGTGCACAAAAAAAGTCACATAAGAAATGACATACTACTCCCAATTCTTCAGAAAACCTTCCAAGCTTAACATCATAATACACTTCCTCCAATGTTAGTGATGATAAATATGTTATCTTATCTATTATCATATCTATGCTTTCATCATAGTAATGTTTTTTTACTTTATATTTAGGTGTACAATCTGGTTTGATATTGCCCCATATAAATCTCTTCTTATTAATTAAATAAATGCTCTTACTGTTAGCATACTTTAAAACATTCTCACCCATAATTCTGTGAGTATTAATCATCAAGATTCGACCACTTCCTCTAATATTAATAATATTCAGATGACTATTTATTTTTCATTATCTTTATGTTTTTGCTCTCAAAGTACAAAACACTTTATGATTATATGATAATACTCATCTAATCCTTTTACAATATTATTATATCTATTTTAATATTAATATATATTTCTTAACAATTACGTAATACTTTTATTTTAAATACTTATTAATAAAATAATCTATGTGAAATCTTTTAAAATTTCACATAGATTATTTTTAGTCCTACAAAAACTTATTAAACTCATTTTCCTTACTCAATTTATTCAATAAATGTTTTATTTCCTGATCTTTATTTTTGTCCATTACAAGTATTACATCACCTGCATCGACTACAACCAAATCCTTTATTCCAAACCCAATAATCAAGTTTTTATTTCCAAATATGGAGCAATTTTCGCACTCATCAATATATACATTTTTAGATATACTGTTATTTTTCTCTGACCGAAGAAGTCTACTTAGTGCTCCAAAGCTGCCCATATCATCCCACTCAAAATCGCATTTTATTACAAAGGCTTTTCTTGTTTTCTGCATTACTCCAAAGTCAATTGAAATTCCATCAATAAGTTCATATTGATTCTTAATAACCTCTTCTTCGTCTCCTTCACCTAAACTCTTATATATCTCCATTAATGGCTTATGCAATTTAGGCAGATATTTTTCTATTTCACGTAATATAACATCTGCTCTAAATATAAACATGCCAGAATTCCATAAATAAGTTCCTTTTAATATAAAATCTTTTGCCACTTCTAAATTAGGCTTTTCTGTGAACCTTGCTACTTTATAAGTTGGGATATTTCCAGCTGCTCTTTCACCCATTTCAATATAACCATATCCAGTTTCAGGTCTGCTTGGTTCAATCCCCAGAGTTACAATGCATCTTCTTCTATTAGCAAGCTCAATAGCTTGAGACAAGGTGTCTGTATAGACTTTCTCACCTTGAATATAGTGATCTGAGGGAAGAACTACCATAACAGCATCTGCATCTTGTTTCAAAAGTTTTACTGCAGATAAACCTATACATGTAGCAGTTTCCTTATTTGCAGGTTCTACAAAAATATTATTTTCATTAATGTCTCTAAGTTCTTCTTTAACTTTATCTTTGTAATCCATATTAGTTACAACATAGATATTTTCTTTGTTTATTATAGGGGTTATCCTATCAACTGTATTAACTAAAAAACTTTTATCATTTATGAGCTTTAGAAATTGTTTTGGCGCTCCTGCTCTTGATAAAGGATACAGCCTACTCCCCTTTCCTCCCGCTAAAACAAGCCCGTATATCACGCACTTTCAACTCCATGTAATGATATTAATTCATTATATGTTTAAATTTTTATGTTTGTGATTATTATCTATTATTCTACATTTTTTATTATGACTAGTTGTAAAATGAAATTGAACTAATAAAAAATCCATAGTAGATTATCTGTGTTATGATTTAATCGCGAAACAAAATTCAACACGGAGGATAATCACTATGGATCATCAAAATCATAACATAGAATCACGTAAAAATAAACACTTGAATTTTAAAGAACGAATCACTATTGAGCTTCGCCTTAAAGATGGATTTTCAGCATATAAGATAGCTAAAGAGTTAAATCGTCCAATTAACACTATTCTAAATGAAATACGTCGTGGCACAACTACACAAATTAAACAAGGTAAGCATGTAAAAATGTATCTTGCAGATACTGGCGAAGCTGTTTACAGAAATAATCGTCAGAATTCTTGCCGTACATTCAAATATCTAGAATGTGTTGACTTCATCAATTATGCTGTTGATAAAATAAAAACACATTCATGGTCACCAGATGCATGTATAGGTAACGCCCTTGCCACAGGCAAGTTTCAGCGCTCTCAAATAGTTTGCACTAAAACTTTATACAATTATATTGACTTAGGATTGCTAGCTGTCATTAATGCAGATTTACCGATGAAACCACGTAGAAATACCAAGCCATCAAGAGTGAAAAAACACAAGAAAAAGCTAGGTAAAAGTATTGCTGAACGTCCTAGTAGTATCGATAATCGTGAAGAATTTGGCCATTGGGAAATAGACACTGTTGTCGGTGAAAAATCCAAAGATGACTGTGTTCTCCTAACTATTGTTGAGCGTAAAACTAGAAATGCTATTATTCATAAAATTGCATCTAAGACTGCTGAAGCAGTTACGGAAGCA
>JAEWQX010000022.1 GCA_023399035.1 Bacillota bacterium
TTATATTACTTAAATAAGCATCTTTTGACTTTGATGAATCATCATCAGTTGAACTATCAAAATTATTTATAAGATAGAATTGATATGATGATCCTATTTTGTAACTACCGTTATTAACATACTTTCCAGTTTTCTCATCATATGTTACATCATCATAATATGCCTGTACTTTTATCTTCTTAGCTTTTCCAAATTCTATATCCAGTCCGTATTCTCTTTGTCCACTTTGAGAATTAAAAGTATTTTCTTTTGATTCTTCTGCTTCATAATAAGTCCCAGATAAACTATCTGCTATCCAGACTCTTAAATATTCATGTCTTGAAGTTCTACATGAAGCATCAAGGCTTATATTAACTAATTCGGCTCTTGATGTATATAAGTTATAGTCATATCTGTTCTTGTTAAATGATATTTTTTCTTCACCAACACCTTGCTGAGTTAAGTAAGTATTACTATCAGTATTATTATCAAATTTTAAATTAATATCAAATACTTCTGCTGGACTCTCTGGATCTTTAACTGCAAATTCATATCTTGCAAGAAGTGGTCCTAAAGTTTCTCCATCACCTGTTGAATCTTCATATACTCTAAGTATTACTTTTCCCCCAGAATGGAATGATATGTACTGTAAACCATCATCCTTACCAGTTGTAGGATTATTGTCTTTCTGAAGTATTCCATTTTCGTCTGTATACTCACTTGATAACCTATATATTACTTTTTGTGAAGTTACCAGCTCTGGATTTATGCTTACTTTCTCAGCAGCCTTATCTATAGTAATTTCACCTTTATAAACCTTAACATTAGTTTCACCTAAAAAGTTTACTTCATCATCTGGATTCTTCTCATCAATAATTTCATATTTCTTCCCGATATATGCTGAAATACTGCTGTCATGCTGACCTTCCTGCTTTGTAACATTAGCTTTTTTAATACTATAATCTTTATCTGTATTTGATAAATTAAATCTTAACTCAAAACAATACATCTTTTCTATTGAGTCATCATCAGTAGGAAGCTTTACCATTATAAAGTTCTGATTTTCATTAACATTTTGAACATTACCTGATATTTTTGATTTTTGTTCACTTGAATCTATATCTGTAGATACTTTGTCATCTCTTGTACCATTTACATATACTATAGCATTTCCTTTTAACACACCATCATAAGTCATAGTATAATCAAGTGCTGTAGCCGAGTCGAATAAATCTGTAGTATACCTTGCTGGTGATTCAACATCAGTAGGTTTCAAACCTATTTCTTCTCTTTTGGCCTTAATATCTGGAACAACAGTACCTGTATACTTTAAAGGTCTGCTGTTATTGTATTTTGTCTGCTCATTATCAACATCTCTGCTTCCTATATATTGATCGATTATTAATGGATCAATCTTTTCATTTAAGAATTTAGTTGCAGAGTTAATCATAAGTGATAAGTCTGTCATGTAAGATGCATTTTCTTTTACTGTTTCAGAGTTAAATGATATATTACCATTATTATCTTTCACAAATGTTGTCTTTCTATAATTAACTAATATAGAATATTGAATCTTATTCGCTCCATATGGAAGATTATCTATTGTTACTCCATATTTACCTTTTTTATTGAATTCAGTCACTGTAATACCAAGATCAGCTAAGGCCTGAGTAGACGATAAATCCTCTACATTAATTTTATTTATCTTTTTAATATCTATCTTTTTACTTTCTACTGTAATAAAAGAATATTCCTTATTTGAATCATTTGGATAATTTTTTGATATTTCATCTATATGTTTTTGAATTCTGTCCTCACTCCATGTATCATTTGGAATACTGATATCATAGGTTGAAGCTGTGACATCATCACTATAAACGTTAATATCATCTATAGTATCGTATTTTGAACTTAAAGACGTAGTGTTACCATCTCTATTTCTGCTGACATCAACATTAAAACTCAATTCATTTTTTTGAATATCAACTGCACTTTTATCATATTCAACTTCTACTGCACTAACAGTTTGTCCACCAAATCCAAATTGTGGAACAAACGAGAATATAGTAGCAAAAACAATGAATAATGACATAAATCTTTTGCTGGATTTTCTCATTAATTCTTTCCCTCCTAAGTTTTACTAATTTTATTATTAAGTATATACTGCTAAAAACTTTATCTTTAAGTAATATATCGATTATTTTTACTCATTCTTTATAAGTATTATAAAATTACAATAATATTTATTGTCTAATTTTATATTAAAATACTATAAAAATATGTATACATATCTAAAAATACAAAATAAAAACCTTCTTAATATAGAATACATATAGTATCTATCAAAAAAGGTCTTTTTAAGCTAATTATAGTAATATTATTTCATAAATTATAATTTGTGAAATAATATTGAATTTTAGATTTTTCTATTACATTTTGATATATTTTATCAATATTTATGATGTAGATTTATTATCATTATTTATATCTCAGATTCATTTTTATTTATACCTTAGATTTACTGTCATTCTCTATGACTTAGCTTTAAATGAAGTTTTGCACTTAGGACATGTTATAGTTATTTTTCCATTTCCTTTTGGTACTCTTAACTCCTGACCACAGTTCGGACATTTAAAATATTTATGAGTCCTTGAACCTTGAATTCTCTCCTTATATTTTCTAAGTTTTGAAAGAGATGAATTCTTAAATGATAAGTACTTATAATATTCCTGCTGTCTCTTGAATATATTCTTTGAAAATGTTCTATAAATATAAATTATCATAGGTATATATGCAATTAATGATAAAACCCTTAAAGACCTAGGAAGTATTCCTGATAAGACAACAAGTATAAGAGATAAAACTACTAAAACAGTAGATAATTCATCTACCCCATATCTTCCATACATAAACTTTCTTAACCAATTCATAATTTCCACCTCGTTATATGTATTTAAAATTGCAGCCCCCTATTAAGATGTATCATTTAATTACTACAATTTCAATTATATAATTTATTTATTTATTATTATTATACAGTTTATTTATGAATTTTTATATAGATATTATTTGTACAAAATATTAATAATATTTTATTATTTTTTTATTTTCTATGATTTTTAAACTTACTATGAATATAAATATCCAATTAAAAAGTAAAATATAAAACTCAATCTTCAATATAAAACATTAATAATATTCAAAAAGAGATATACCAACTCCGGCATATCTCTTTGGTATATCTCTTTAGTATATCTCTTAATATTACTATAAAAAATATTAACTATATTGAATTTGCAATTGCTTCTGCTATAGCTGATGCTGCAGCATCCTGTTGACTCCAACTTGCACATTTAGCAGCTTCATCTGGATTTGATACAAATCCTAATTCAATAAGAACTGATGGCATTGTAGTATTTCTACAAACATATAGACTTGCTTCTTTAGCACCTCTATTATATTGACCAGTCTTATTAACAATAGCATTATTTATTTTAGACGCCATGTTCTTACTAGTTGAAACTTTGCTTGAGCTGTATGATCCTCCAAAACTTGAATCCTGTGCTCTATCACTATAATAAGTTTCAACTCCATATGCTGATGATGAACTTGCTGAATTGTGATGTAAACTTACAAAGAAATCAGCATTTAAGCTATTTGCAAGATTTACTCTTTTTGCAAGACTTTCAGACACTGATAAATATTCTCTATCAGATTCATTCCTTGTCATAACAACTTGATAACCATATGCTTCTAATTTAGTCTTAAGTTTTAATGCAACCTGCATATTTAAATCTCTTTCACTATATGTAACTCCATTATGGTAACCATATGCACCATCATCTCCACCAAAGTTATGGCCCGGATCGATTACGATAAGCTTTGAGCTTCCGCCACCTACTCTATCTCCTCTTGTACCATCTTCTCTGATTTCCCATCCATCAACAACAGTATTTCTTGCCATGTTTCCTGAACCAGGATTGAAATAGTAATAGTTTCCTTTATCATAAATCCAGCCAGTTGACATTGCTCCGCTCTCTTGTAAGTAATACAATTCGCCTTTAACTGCAAGCCATCCTTTTGCCATTATTCCATTTGAGAATAAGTAGTACCAATTTCCATCTGGTTTTATCCAGCCTGTAAGCATTGCTCCATCACTATTGAAATAATACCACTGACCACTTATCTGGAACCAGCTTGTTCTCATAGCTCCACTTGAATCAAGGAAATATGTCTTTCCATTAATAGAATTGAAACCTGTCACCATAGCTCCATTTCCATCAAGGTAATACCATTTATCTCCGTCTTTAAGCCATCCCATCTTCATTGCACCACTAGACTCTAGGTAGTACCATGTTGATCCTAATTTAGTCCATCCTGTTGCCATTACACCATTACTATATAAATAGTACCAGTCTGCACCCGGCTTAATCCAGCCTGTTGCTTTGCTTCCATCTGATCTGTAATAGTACCACTTTCCACCTTCAAGTTTCCATCCAATGCTTGATGAAATATTTGTTGAACTATCAGGTTTTATTGCTACTGGAGTGTTTACAGGTGGTGCTTCTGGAGCAACTGTGTCCTTTGGAGGTTCAACCGTTACATTTCCATTACCTGGATTACTTGGTCCAGAACCATTGCCTGAACCATTTGAATTTGACCCATCTTCTGTATTACTTCCTGAATTTCCATTTGAATCATCTTCACTTGGAATTTCTTCTGAGCCAATTGATACTCCAGCTGACTTTAATAAATCTCTGTATAGAGTATTTATTTCTTGTCCATATGTAGTACTTGGAGCCCATTTTCCACCAAGTGAATTAACAGTTGGTGCTTTACCTTTGATTGTAACAAAGTGTCTTGGGTCATAAGTATCGCTTTTAGGATATCCATCTGCACCTGCATAAAGAGCTAAATGGTCAAGATGAGCCTGTACGCCTTCATCCCATGAGTTAAACCTCTGATGAGCATTTGGATCATAATCTCCACCACCGCTGCTTGTTTTCATTCCGCATGGATTATGATAACTCTCATCAAGTACTCCTCCAAATTTTCCATATCCAGTCTCTTTTGCTGCCTGAACATAAGCAATCCCTGGGTTTACTTCACCACATTCCTCTGCATATTCAAAATATAAATCTGCTAAGCTTATGAATGTTTCTGTTGCACCCTTAGATTTAGCCCAACTTTTTGCCTGTGCTGATGTTACCTTTGTATCTGATATTATGTTAATATCTAATACTGTATCTGCCAGAACCTTTGTTGAAGGCAAAAACGAAAAAGCAACAAACAACGCCATCAAAAATGTAGCTAATCTCTCTCTGATCTTCAAAACAGTTCTTCCCCCTATCCGACTATAAAATATATTTTGAAGCAGATTTTTTCATTTTTATCTTCTGCTACGTTATACTATACAAGTATAACATTTATTTTAGGTACGTTGTACACAATTTGACAGCATATTTCAAAAATTTATTCAAAAAATTACTTCCTATAATGTATTTTTTAATAAAATAATTCATATAACTTGATTAGATGTATTTTTTTTCAACAATAATTTAAATTATTTGCCAATAAACTTCTTAATATCACTTAAACTCTACAGCAATATAATTTTTTAATATATTTCGTAATTTCTAAACTATCTATATACAACTTTTTAAAGCATTTATACTGGATTATTAATGTTATTTCACTATAGAAACTTTTTTATAATAAAGTGTTGTTAATCAATACATAAAATAATATATTGATTAACATATTGCTCAACACTAAAAACTATGCTTGACAAATATATTTTTCACAGAGTACCCTTGTAAATTCTATTATTTAATGACTAAAAATAAATCAAGAACACATTTTGATTTTGAGCCTAAAATATTGATTAATATATTGATTATGTAGTATTTTATTCTTTATTATAAATTTAATAGTTTTCTAAATGCATTACTTTTAAGGTCTCCACTGAAGTATATACTCCGTCTTTTAATAATTCCTTGAAAATCTTTATATAGTTATAACTTCTTACAGAGTTAACTAGCGAATAAAAACTATAATAATGCTTAATATATTTTGTTGCTATCCCCTTAAAATGCCACATCCAACAGCTCAATCCACTCACAAAATTATTCATACTGCTGCACACTTTAAAATTATCCTGAATATGAGGTATTCCAACCCAATTTTTGTATATCTTAAATCCATACTTCTTAATTACGTATTTAGGTAAGCTTTTATTATATTCCATTGTGAGCTTTTCAAGTCTAGATCTTTCAACATTTTCCAGATGGACATAACATTCTTTTTCTAAATTATTTAATACATCAGTTTCAAATATATCAATCAAACTCTCATCATCATCATCTTTTACGCTAATTAAAGGTATTCCTTCATCTTCTGCTGATATGAGTATTTCTACATCATAAGGTATATACCCATATAATTTTGCAGTCTTGTTTTCTATTTTCTCTTTATATGTAAAGTGCTTGTTTCTACTTCCCTTATAGCACTTTGGAACAGCATAATCATTTACAGTTACACTTTCTTTAAAGCTTTTTGGTCTATAATAATTTTCAACTGCATGAAAAATCTTATGTCTCCAGTTAAATGCTGTAGTCGTTGTTATTCCTACTACTCTTGCACATGTTTCAAGTGTCATGTTTTCACACATACATTCAATAAAACTGATCCATTTTTCAGGTTTGTGCTTTAAATATTTCCATACAGAAAATGTTGTACTTGAAAAAGTCCTGCCACACTCATCATTTTTACATCTATATCTTTGTATCCCTTGATATTTCCCATGCTTTATGAAATGTGTACAACTACAATAAGGACAGCATTTATAGTTCTTAACATTCTGTGGATTATAAATCTGTTCTTTTAATGCTCTTTCTTTAAGTTCTTTGATTTTGTTAAAATAATAGTCTACCTCTATCATGAATACATCTCCTTCATTTTTAACTATGATTAAACCTATAATTTATGAAATAAAGCATATAATATGAGATATTTTCACAAGTATCTAAAGCATCTACCTAAGTACAAAAACACCTATATACTTAAATACTTAAATATTAAAAGCTAACTTTATATACTCAATATTCCACTATTTATGATTATTGACAATCCTTCTACTTCATAATCATAACAACATTTATTTATAAAAAAGTTTTATAGATAAATCTACATATATAGGTTTAGATACATAAGTTTAAATGCATAAGTTTAGGTATATAGATTCCATATTAAAAAATATTCATGTAAACTATAAAAAGCCTTATCGATTTAAAATGAATTCCTTGTAAACACCTTAAAACAAAAATTTAATAATTATTATAAAACAAACAAAGATACCTCAAAACGAACCATTTGTTTTGAGGTATCTCCATAATAGCAATATAATATACTACCAAAATTTAATGTGATATTTAACTTAAATACTTAACGTTTAGTTATTAAATTAAACTATTAATAATTTTGAGCAACAACTTCAGCTATAGATTCTGCTACTTTCTTCTGACTCTCTTGATCTGCACATCTTGCAGCTTCTTCAGCATTAGTTATAAAGCCTACTTCAACTAATATTGCCGGCATCTTAGTATTCCTACAAACATATAAGTTTTGTGATTTAGCTCCTCTGTTTGTAATATTAAGATTATTTGCAATATTATTATTTATCTGTGCTGCAAGACTCTTACTCTTAGCAATTCTTGTGCTGTCATATTGTCCACCAAAAGTATCGTCTTGAGATACTTCACTATAAAGCGTTTCTATACCTTTTGCAGTTTCTCCTGCCGAATTATGATGTATACTTATAAATAAATCTGCATTTGCATTATTTGCCTTATTCACTCTGTATGCAAGACTTTCTGTTAATGATGAAAATGATGGTCTTTCACCAAGATTTCTCGTCATTATTACAGTATAACCTCTATTTTCAAGAGCAGTCTTTAATTTGTCAGCAACTTGCATATTAAGTTCAGTTTCACTATACGTAATACCATTTATAGTCGCTTGTGCGCCATAATCTTTTCCATAATCATGACCTGCATCAACATAAATAACTTTTCCACTACCACTATTTGATCCTGGTCCTGCTGGATAGTTGTTTGTAGTTGAATCAGAACTTGAGTTTGAATTACCTTGAGTTACTTTATTCTTTCTCTTTCCATCATTACCTATCTTATATCCATCTATAGTAGTATTAGTTAATAGTCTTCCTGTAGATTTATCAAGATAATATGTGTCTCCATTTGAAGTAACCCATCCAGTCTGCATTACTCCATTTGAATCTAATAAGTACCATAGATCTCCAATTTTGATCCAGCCTTTTGCCATAGCTCCATTATCGTAAAGATAATAGCATTTAGATCCGTCGTAAGTCCATCCTGTTGCCATTTCACCACTTGTGTTAAAGTAATACCAGTTTCCGTTTATTGTTTTCCATCCACTCTCCATTACTCCACTGTCTTTAAAAGAATACACTTGTCCATCTATTCTTTTTAATCCTGTTACCATGGTTCCATCACCTTGTAGATAGTACCAGCTGTTATTTTCCTTTAACCAGCCAAGCTTTACTCTTCCACCAGATTCTAAATAAATCCACTTATCATCGATTTTCATCCAGCCTTGTGTATCAACCATTTCTCCAGACTTATCTAAATAATAACTGTTATGTCCATCATTTTGAAGTCCTGTTGCCATTATACCTTTATCATTAAAGTAGTACCATTTATTATCAATAAGCTTCCATCCAATAGTCATAGCACCGCTTTCGTCAAAATAATACCAAAAATTATTTTCTTTATGCCATCCTCTGACCATCTTTCCATCACTTTCATCTAAATAATACCAGTTTGAATCTGGTTTTATCCATCCGAAAGCCTTTGTTTCATCTGATTTATAGTAATACCAGT
>JAEWQX010000107.1 GCA_023399035.1 Bacillota bacterium
AGTTATTTATAGTGTCATAATGAGGGATTTCTTCTAAATCATTATATCCTAATACTTTAGAAAAATTATTAATAACAGTATCATTATTAAAATCTTTAGTCATTTTATTCATACTATGTATTCCTGAGATATTTTTCATTATTATTGTAAACAATAATATGTCAGGTTCATATGTTATATAGCTTGAATGTCTGACTTCATTTACTGATTTTAATTTCTGATTAAAGTTACAAAAGAAGTGCTTACGTATTTTTAAGAACTCCTCGAAAAAATTTATTTGTTTTTCTGCTTCTCTTTTTTCTTTTCTTGTTAATTTCTTTTTCATAAGACCTCCGAAAACGTAGTAATTTAGCGTATTATCTCTATATAATTTTACTATAATTATTACATTTTCGGAATTTATTTGCTCGAAATATTTTTACTCTTTAGAGCTGAAGCTTAGTAACTAGATTAATATGAGATATTCTGCAAATTTACATGATATATACATAAGAATAAAATGTGAAAACCTCACTTGCTGCCCATAGGGAGAACAATATCATAAATAAATGAAGTTTATAACCTTAGGTAAGTAGTATCAATGCCTAAGGCTATTTTTTTAGCTAAAAATACAGTATCATAATTTCTAATTAATATCTGATTAAAAGTATGTTTATTATTTAAATTGCTTACAATAAGAAAATTATATCACCAATAATGTCAATAAGGAATAAAATATTGTAGAAATATGTATATAAAGAGGTGATATATTAAATGAATAAATTATTTATGATAGTGATTTGTATAGTAGTTTTAATAATAGCATCGCTTCTGAGCTGGCGTTTAATATATAAAAAATCAGCAATAGAAAAAGTAAAGAAAAGAACTGATGAAGAAAAATTAAAAGATATAAATGAGGCATTAAATATATATGGTTTTTCATTTGATGTGATGCAAGATATTGTTTATTCAAGTATGTATCCACTGCAGAGAAAGTTTGGTTATTGTAGACTTTATGATGAATTAGCACCTTCATTAAATATGAAAATAGATTGTGAACCAATTTATTTTCAGTATGATGGGAGAAGGTGGCTTATTGAATTTTGGAAGGGCCAATATGGAATGACAACCGGTGGTGAAGTGGGAGTGTATGTAACTGACAAGGAGGATGTGAATATACCGGGCATTTTCTCAGGAACTTTCTATGAAAGTATATCTGATAATGAACTTTTACAAATGCAATATACTTTAAAGAAAGATGGAAAGGAGTTAATGAAAAGAAAAGGAAAGCACTGGTGGTTAACAGGATTTGATGTAGGCATATTTTCTGAGCCAGAGCAATTATCTCTAGATATCCAAATTACTTTTCCCCATTGTGATATGCAAAAAGCATTTATTGAAGGGCTTTATTATGCTGGATATAAGACCAATGATATTATGATCAGCGATAAAATGGTGCAAATATCTTTTACAAGTCCTAAAACTAAGCAGCCACAGAAATATAGTAAAACTTATTTAGTATTTATTCAAATGGTAAATAGATTTTATTGTAATTTATTTAATTGGATAACTAGAGATTTTACACGTACAATTGATAAGATTGATTTTTTGAGAATTTATTTTCCTATATTATTTAGAATTATTGCCAATAGTAAAAGAGTTAAAAAATTGGAGAAATTTTATGAAGATATACGAAGTTATAAAAGAAAGTTAATTTAAAGAATGTTAGCTGATTTAAATATAAACACTAAATAACAAGATAAGAATCCTTAGAAATAGGGTTCTTATTTTTAGATATGTAAAAAACCTTGCACCTATGTCAATATAGTGGACACATTTTTTTAGTTTTTTAAGCAGATTTTAGAATAAGATCTTCATAAGCTTGTGGAATCATAAATCCAATATTACTATGAATTCTTTTTACTAATGGAGTTATAGAATGGATTAAGCCGATTACATTATTGGAGAATCTTAATTGGGGAATCTTATTTGTATTTAGGAAGAAATTACTCTTTACAGTTGGTGCTTGATGAAAATATTAAAGATATAGATGTTAAAAGTAGAAGAGTATATAAAAAATGCCATCCATAAAGGATAGCATTTTTTATGTTTATTCAGCAGCAGTTTCAAATTCAAAAGTAGTGATCTTTCTTTCAGTAAGTTTGGCTTCAACCTTGCTCACAAAAGCACCGCTTTTAGTGTTGAATATATTATTTGAAATTATGTTGTCCATAAGGGCATTAGCCTCTTCAGAAGTAACTGATTCTTTCACATCAGTTATAGTAAGAGAACTTTTCTTACCAGCCTCAGTCATAAATGTTAAAGTTAAAATATATTCCATATTAAATTTCCTCCTCATAAAATTTCATTTTAGATTTTATAATGATACATTATTATAGGTCACTTTTCCCCTAAGAACACTGGACTATGCCTGTACAAGTCTCTTATGAAGGCTGCACTATTCCTGTACAAGCTGATCAGTGACAGTCAAGTAAGTATGTCTAGTTTCATCTTTGAGAACAGACTTAATAGCATTTGCCACAGCAAGTACCTTTTCAGGATCTGCATTTTCCCTTACATTAGAAAATGATTTTTTGCTGTAAGTAGGGTTGCCAGATGAATCAGTACCCTTTCTTACTTCAATTGAAAAGCTTGAGTTTTCTGTAATTTTGTTTACTGCCATATTGCATTACCTCCTTGATTTAATTTTCATTATGTATATATGAGATATCACAAAAAGTGATACAAATATTCTTTAAAATACATAATTCTAGTAATTAATTCCTCATATCATAATGGAGCAGTCCACATGAGACTTATTATCTTACTGGATTTTAAAATAAATAATTATTGAGTTTATCATAGGGAAAAGCATCCAGTATAAGTTTAAAAAGATAATAAAATAAAAGCTGAGCAGACTAAACTCCAATGTAACATAAGGCATAAGTGGGAAAGTGCGCGAGTGATTGTTATGCTGCACTTCCAGAATCATCTTTAGGATCATGTGGATCAATTATAGTACCAAGTTTTATAGAGATTATTGTGTTTAGCCTGTTAATTGAAGCAGATAGTGAACATAGCTGTTTTTCCAGCCGCATGAGAAGATATGCACTTACAGCTACTGGGAATCCATTATTCACAATAAGATTTATCAATTCATTAACTTCCATAAAAATCACCTCCTCTATGTATATATGCAGATCTGCAATTATTTTAAGTTTCACTATAGATAAGAATAAGTAAAAAACACATAAAGCATTTTTCAAATTGTAAAAATTTTATACTTTCCCGGACATAAATAAAAAAACCTCAGAGCTGAATAAATCAGCATACTGAAGTTTTTGTTTCATTCTCGTTAAATGATATATGAGATTTAATATGTGTGAGGAGTTTGTTTAAAACATGTGTTTTTTTCTTAAATGCATAAGAGTAGCAGATATTCTTTTTATCAGCATATGATTTAAGAGTCAGGTTATTATAAAATATGTGATTTATAAGCTCCAGTTCCTCTTGATTAAGACAGCTCATAGCATACTTCAGGCAGTCATGATCATACTTATTGCATAAGATATCCTCGACCATTGGATCATTGTCTATGCATGTATTTTCTACAAAACTGTCAATTGTAAGTACAGAAGAACCACATATGTTATTCTTTTTCAGGCTGCTTCTTATGAGATCATTGATGCTGTTTTTTATTCCATTGGTAGCATAAGCAACAAACCTATGATTTTCAATCTTATATAAAGAAATGCATTTAAGCAGTATTCTGTAACATTCGTTTATTATATCTTCAAATTCATATCCATATATAAAGGTTCTTTTTGAAATATTTATTATAAATGGCTTGAACTCTTCAAGTAACTTTTCCTTTGAATTTATATCCCCATCTTTAGATTGTCTCACTAAGCTTTCAATATAATCATAATTCATAACGGCCTCCAGAATTATTTATTATAGAAACTTAAGAAAATCTCTACATATATTATATATGTTAATTTGGGGATTTTTTAGTTTTTTTGTTATTAATTTATAAAAATATGTGAAAGTTACATATTTTATGTAGAAATATGAGTATAAAATTCATATTAGCTTATGGATATTTTAGAAGCTATGAAACAAAGACATTCAGTACGTTCGTATCAACGTTCGTATCAGAACAAACCATTGGAAGATACAGTGGCTGACCAATTGGAGCATTTCATTGTGCATTTACAATTCACAGTGGAGAAAAACTGGCTATTGTGATTGCAATCGGATATGGAGAAACAGAAGGTGTGGCACATAAATCAAAGACACCTGAAGCAGTAAGCTTTTCAAGGGGAAATACACCACAATGGTTCAAGAATGGAATACATGCAGCTTTACTTGCTCCAACTGCTTTGAATCAGCAGAAGTTCAAGTTTATATTGAATGGAAACAAAGTGTCTGCAAAGGCTGGTCTAGGATTTTACAGCAAGATAGACCTTGGAATAGCAAAGTATCATTTTGAGGTGGCTGCAGGAAAAGATAATTTTACATGGGCATAAAAATATGGCTTCATATCACCAGAGTATTTTAGTGATAAGAAGCTATTTCAACCTCACTTTAAAGTTTACAAATAATAAACTTTTTTCAAAGCAGTATCAAAAATTCCCGTGTCCAAATTATAAAATACTAAACATTTGCTCAAATTTTGAAAAATATAGGTTTTGAGCAAATGTCAATTTTAAATATGAGTATTTTTAATTTCATCTTTAATTTCAACTGTCAGCTTATGATTGTTTTTTACTTTTGTATCGTCATATGTTTTTGCCTCTTTAGTAACTTCAACTGTCAGCTTATGATTCCAATCAGTAATAAAAAGCATTAACGAAAGCAAGATGTTCCTTATAATCATTAATCTTCGTATCTATATATTTCTTAAAATTTATAGCAATGTATTTATCAGATTCTATAGAAAAATTATATTTCTTCCAAACCTTAAGGTTTTTAAATGTATTTTTAGATGCTTTTTTAGATATATTGCAGAATTTTTCTATTTCATAAGCAGTTTTAACATCTATTCCAACCAGTATCTTTGGATGTGCCAGAAGCATTGCAGCAAAATAATCTGCTTCATTTTCCATGATTTTATATTCTTCATCACTGAGAAGATCAGTTTGTGATACTTTTGTCTTATTATTTTCAAAATGTCCGCATAATATATGACCAAGCTCATGTGCTATAGTCCATCTGATTCTGCTGTGAGGAAATCTGCCTAGGTCATTATAATATATTACATATCTTCCTTTGCTGCAGACACTGCATCCATCCTTTGATGTAAGCATATCTAAAATCTCTTCTTCAGTTAATTTATATTTCTTCATTACGGTGCTATATGATAAGATCTTTATTTTATAGTTTTTGAGAGAACAGATAATATTATTAATATTTATTGGGAAAGAATGAACCTTATGATTTATATAGATGTCATTGACTAAATGATGTATATATTTATATCTAATCTTCAAAAAAGTCATCAAATACAGATTCTAATATTTTCATCATTCTTTCCTTCTGTTCAGGATTCATTTTTTTTCTCGCTCTCTCAATTCTTCTTATATCATTATCCTTCATTTTTTCTTCATTGTCTTCATCTTGATCTTCATCATGTTTATTGTGCAGACTTTCATTATAAAAGTATTCAATATCTACATTAAAAAAATCTGCTATTTTCTTTAGGAGCTCTTTATTTGGCTTTGTCCTGCCGCTTTCTATATCTCCTAAGTAAGATCTTGTTATTCCAAGTTCTTCGGATAAGCCCTTTTGTGTGAATTTTTTGCCTATCTTTATACTGTAATCACTTCTAAGCTGTTTTATCTTAAGTCCTAATATATTGTCTTTCATATGTATGCCCCTTTAATTTCTAATTTAAGGTAATTATACGTCTTTTACGTCATTATGTCAACAAAACCCAGAGATATATAGGAAATTAAAGCAAATTTACAATATTTTTTATATTTAAGACTATTTGACGTTTTTAACTCTTTGTGTATATTAACAAAATGACGTAAAATATGCTTGTAAGCTAAAAACAAGTAAAAAGACATATAAGTAGAAATGACGAAGGAGGCAATATAATGTCAGACTTAATGAAGACTTTACCTTGGAATAAGAAGATAGAAGTTTTAAGAACCATAAAGGGATGGAGTCAGGAAGAAACAGCTTATAAATGTCTTGTAGGACATAAAACTTACTGGGCATGGGAAAAAGGAAACACTTATCCTAGAAAAAACAGCAGAAGTACAATAGCAAATGTCTTTAATGTAAAGGAAAATGAGATATTTGGAGAAGAAAATTAGTAATAAGTTTTACGTCAAAATGTATAGAAATACTGATAAAAATTTTATGATTATTATTTATGTTTTAAGGAGAAATAATTATGGAGAAGTTTTTAGGTACGGTACAGACACAAAATGTGGATAAAACTAATAAGAAAAAATTAAATGAAATTATAAGGATAAATTCTATGAAGAACGAAATAACAGTCAGTGGAAGAGAGCTTCATGAGTTCTTAGGACTTAAGACTGAATATACAAAGTGGTTTTTAAGAATGACTGCATATGGTTTTGTTAAAAATGTGGATTACAGAATTATGGTCAAAAATGACAAAAACATTAGAACAGGCAGGCCGGCAGTTGATCATGAAATGAAGCTTAATATGGCAAAGGAAATTGCAATGATTCAGCGTAATGAAAGGGGAAGGGAAGCAAGACAATATTTTTTAAGGGTAGAGAGATACTGGAACAGTCCTGAAATGATTATGAAGAGGGCTTTGGAGCTTGCCAGAAAGCAGGTTGAAGAACTTAAAATGGAAAATAACAATAAGAATGTGACAATAGGACAGCTGAAATCAAAGGCTGATTATGCAGATTTAATTTTGAAAAATGACAATGTAGTATCTATTACTAAGATTGCAAAAGATTATGGTATGAGTGGACATGCTATGAATGAACTGCTGAATAAATTGAAGGTTCAGTATCATGTAGAAAAGCAGTGGCTGTTATATTCTAAATATCATGCAGAGGGATATACTCATTCAGAAACCCTGACCATAAATCATAGTGATGGCACACAGGAAGCAGTTATGGTAACAAAGTGGACTCAGAAAGGCAGACTCTTTATTTATGATCTGCTTAAAAAAGAAGGAATTCTTCCACTTATAGAAAGAGAAAAAAATAACTATAAACAGATTAATTAAGAATATGATTTTTCTAGCTAATTACTAATAGCACAATTTAATTAGGATAATATAATTTCTTGACTAATTTTTTAACAACAAAAAAATAAGCAATGGTGATTTAAGTGGGAGGTATATACATGGTATTTAAGTTTTTAAGATGGTTAAAAGCAAATGTTAATGAGGAAAACTTCAGACTTATTTTAAATGCAGCAGATGATGATATTAAATTTAACAGGGTTCTTTTCAATAAAAAAACAGGCCCTGAAAAGTATATAGATATATGCTTAAAATGTGCAGATGTAATTCTTATGAGAGTGGAAAAACTGAATACTATAACAATATCAGATATTACAAGTATAAATGGGACTATAGGATGCAGGGGGGAAAAGCAATGTTAGTTAAATGCACAGCACAAACATGTATACATTACAGAAATGGCATGTGTACAAGCGAAAGTATTGAAATGGTTGATTTTGAATATTATTTAACCATAGAAAATAAGAAAAGGGAAATTTCTGATGATGAAATGAAATGCAGCACTTATAAAAGCATTTACACTGCCAGCTGAAAATTTATTTTATTTATATGATATTTAAAGCAGAAGGAAACATTCTTATTCTTATAGGAGTTTAAAGTTATTGAGGACACTGTGTTTTAACAGGGAAATTTTAATACAGATAGGATTTAAATTCTCCACAAGTGGGGAAAAAGAGATTATTTATGAGAACTTTATATTATATGTGCAAATTATGTTTTATATTAAGATTAATTAGTTTTAATAAGGATAAAATGAGTTTTATGTCATAAAAGAGAAGTAAGGTGAGATTCATGAGCGGATGGGTAAAAGTGCATAGGGTAATTCAGAATAACTGGATATGGGAAGATAAGCCTTTTAGTAGAGGACAAGCTTTTGTAGATTTAATAATGATGATGAATTACGAAGACAAGAAATTAATGTTCAATGGTACACTTATAGAAGTTAAAAGAGGCAGCACAATAACTTCAATAAGGAAATTAAGTGAAAAATGGGGATGGAGCAAAGGCAAGGTTGATCACTTCTTAAAGCAGCTGCAGAAGGACAAAACTATAACATATAAAAAGGACAGTAAAAAGACAGTTGTAACACTTGAAAACTATGACTTATATCAAAATCAGGATTTGAAAAATGGACATCAAAAGGACAGTGAATTGACACTAAATGATAACAGAATGGAATCAAGATGGAATCAAAATGACACAAATAAGAATAATAAAGAATATATAAAGAACAATAAAGAAGAGGAAGAAGGAGGAGAATCATCTAACCCTCAACCTCTTTCCTTTCCTTCCCCTCTGTATAAAAAGATATTTGATAAGTGGGGGGATATTGCATACAGAACGTGGTTTTCAGATACTTCAATTACTGAAACCAATAATGTTATTACTATGAATGTTCCTGATAATTTCAGGAAGAGGATTATCAAGGAAAAATATCTGGATTATATGACAATGCTGGCAGGAAAAGAAGTGATCATAAGCTGAGAAGCTATAACTTTAACAGTAACATAGATAGAAGGCTATGCTATGAAAGAAGCTTTAAGAAAAACACTTTTAACCTTTGACAGTAACAAAGATAGAAGGGCATTGAATATTTTAAATATCCATATGTAATTATTATACATAAAATACAGATATTTAATAATATGCGAATAAATTTATTTTAGATAATAAAATTGAATTCATAGGTTGTGGCTAAATGCAAAAATCTAAAAATACTAATTCTAATTATTTAAATATTTTAAGATGGATGGCCACAATAGCAGTAATATTAATACATTGATAGATTACAGATGCATTAGTACATTTAGCGGCCATTTTCATGATCGCAGTTTTATTTATGTATTAATGCTTTTATAAATTAAAAATCAAAAAATAATATGAGAAACTGAAATCCACCCACATATAAGTTTACAAATAATAAACTTTTCCTAAAGTAGTATCAAAAATCCAAGTGTCCAAATTATAAAATACTAAACATTTACTCAAATTTTGAAAAAGATAAATTATTAATTACAACTTTAATTTTTACAAAAAAAGAAGCTTTGATTATTTAAATCAAGGCTTCTACGTTTTAACTATTCATCATCATCTGAATGATAACTATTATATTCATTATCATCTTCATTTGATGTTATTTTATTTTTCTTATTTCCTTTCTTTAGTGCTATATATTTTTTTAATTTATAGTATATGAATAATATGACGGCCAATACAATGACACCTAAGATTAAGTATCCTAAGGCTGCTGAACTTCCACCACCTAAGTAAACAAAATTATTGTTTGTCGATTGCCTAGAGTTGGTATTAGGATATGTGTATGTTTCAGTAGAACTTGAGCCTGAGTGATTATTATCATTTTCATCACCATAGTAAATTGATGATGAATTACTGCTTGATGTATTATTACTATCATTAGATGTTGTTTTGCTTGATGAATTAGAATTATTTGATTTAGAACTACTTACATTACCAGAACTGGGTTTACTGCTTGATGAACTACTACTGTTAGTTGAACCAGAATTTGAACTTGATGTTGTTCCCCTTGTGTCTCCTGAAGTACTTGTACCTTTATTGGATGTGCTCCCTGAAGATGTTGAACCAGAACTTGAGCCACTGTCTGAACTAGAATTACTTACTGTACCAGAACTAGGTTTACTACTTGATGTGCTTCCAGATGAATTATTTACTGTACCTGACGATGGTTTGCTGCTTGATGTGCTTCCAGATGAATTACTTACTGTACCTGATGATGGTTTGCTGCTTGATGAACTGCTACTGGATGATGATTTCTTGCTAGAGCTGTTAGAACTTGATTTATCTGATTTGCTTGATTTACTTGAACTTGACTTGCTAGAACTGCTAGAGCTGCTAGAACTTGATTTTGTAGCAGCATTTGTTTCAATAAATGAAAAATTAAAATTATAACTAAATGAAAATGCTAATAGTACGAGTGTGGTAATAAATATAAAAAACTTATTAAATCTATTTCTCATAACTCACTACCTTCCTACACCTAAATCAACAAATATGTCCCAAATTTCATCTATCTCTTGTGATGTTAAAGTTTCATAATGTTTTACTCCTGTGGATTCAACAACATATCTATATAATTGCAGATCCTCTTCATTATCAACGTTTCTAAGTAATAAATATTCAGCGTTTTTATAAACTAACCTGCCTAGAATCTTGAAATTAATATCTTTGTTAAACTCATGGTGGAATAAAGATATTTTGGGTAATCCATGATAGATGCACTTTTCAGATTTATCACATGCCTTAACTATTTCTGATAGATTACAGTTCTTGCAGGCTTCAAAGTTGCATTTCCTTTTGCATGAAATACATTTACAAGTAACGCATTTTTTTATAAATCTTATTTCATGTTTTATTCCCTGCTTGAAGGATAGTAATTGATTTTTATAGTATTCATCACTTCTGAATATATCTAAGAATCCTTTTTTATCAGCTTTATAATCAATTTCATCTATCTTATCTAAGTATTTTTTTATTGCATCTATTTTAGATACATAGGCTCTTTTGCTGACTTCTTCTTCATCTAATATTTCTCTTTGTTCATAAATTGCGTCTGCCACAGTAGAGTATAGAGTTTTATATTCTGATCTTTCCTTGTCTGTAAAGTCTTTGATCTTATTCATTTTACCCTCCATATGAACAAATAACTGTCCTACTAAATAGGGCAGTTATTAAATTATTTAATATTATTGTCTGTATTTATCTAATCTTGCTTTAACATCTATGTCAGATGAACCATTTATATATTTAGCAATGTCTTCATCTTCTTCATTAGATGCATATTCAGATAATCCTGAAGCATAGTTTTCAGCTGATTCTATCTTTTGCTCTATATCGCTCATAGATACATTTGATTCCTTTTCTACACCTGCAAGTAATTCATTAACTTTCCCTTGAGCTTGAGCTGTTTTGTATCTAGCTTTTAAATTAGCTGAGCTGGATTCTAATTGTGAAATATCTTCTTCAAGTTTATTCATTCTAGTTTTAATTTGATCTGCAGCAGCTTTAGTTTTATCATAGTCAACTTTAGCAGATTTAATTTTATTTTCTAGAGCAACAATTTTAGTGCTTATTATTTTTTCAGCAGCTTCTTCGTTGTTATCAGCTAAAGCACGTCTTACAGCATCTTCATAATCTTTTAATTCATTTTCTAATTCTTTTATTTTGTTTTCTTTTGTTCTTACAGATCCAAGTAATTCGCCGCTTTCTCTTTTTGCATTTCTAAAAGCTTCTTTCTTTTGTTGTATAGATAAATCTAATTGCTCTGTTGGGTCCTCCATATTGTCTAAAGCTTTGTTAGCTTTACCTTTAATAATGTTTCCTAATCTACTAATTATGCTCATGTATTGTACCTCCAAATATATTTTTATTTATATCAACATAAAGATACTAGATAAAAAATCACATAAAATATATTAATATTATATAGATGTATTTCAAAAAAATTACAGTTAAATTTTAATAGGGTGTGTTGATAAGGGGAAGTCTTTATACTATGCCTATATATTTTAAATGAATCATTTTATCCATGTGCATATTATTAAATTTTTATAATATACAACTTAAAGCATAGTGTGTTATAATAACATACGTAAATTTATGATAACAAGGAGATAAACAATGAGTTCAGATAAAAAAGAATTAAAATATTGTATAGAAACATGGGGATGCCAGATGAATGAAGAAGATTCAGAAAAATTATCTGGTATGCTTAAAAGACAAGGATACACTGCAACAGAAAATAGAGAAGAAGCTTCTATAATAATATTTAATACATGCTGTGTAAGAGAAAATGCAGAAAACAAGGTATTTGGTAACCTTGGACTTCTTAAAAAGCAGAAGGAAAAAAATCCAGATTTAATAATAGCAATATGTGGATGCATGATGCAGCAAAAAGGAATGGCAGACAAAGTATTATCACAATTCCCATTTGTTGATATAAT
>JAEWQX010000164.1 GCA_023399035.1 Bacillota bacterium
AGGTCTTGTTATTGACAAAGGCGTTACATTTGCAGATTTAAAGGGTACTTTAGAATTATTTGCTAAGAAGATGTTTGGAGATAAGGTTCAGACTAAGATCAGACCTCACCACTTCCCATTCACAGAACCATCAGCTGAAATGGATGCAAATTGCTTCGTATGTGGAGGAGAAGGATGCAGAGTATGTAAGAACAGCGGATGGATTGAAATATTAGGATGCGGTATGGTTCATCCTCAAGTTTTAAGAAACTGTGGAATAGATCCTGAAGTATACAGCGGATTCGCATTTGGTTTTGGTGTAGACAGAATGGTTATGCTTAAGTATGGAATTGATGATATCAGATTATTATATGAAAGTGATATGAGATTCTTAAACCAATTTTAATCAGTTGAAAATTGAAAGTTCATAGTTGAGAGTTAAGGATATAAAGCCTGACGGCTTTATTGAATTATATGTTTGGATAACTTAACTTTTAAAGTTTATATTAGAATAAAAACTGGTTTTAATTAGAGAATTAATATTGTAAAAGTGTCATTGACATGGAGGAGGAGAATAATATGAAAGTACCATTTAACTGGTTACAAGATTATGTTGATATAAATGTAAGTCCTAAAGAATTAGGAGATAAATTAACTTTAACTGGATCACAGCTTGAAGAATTAATAATACAAGGTGATTCAATAGATAAGGTAGTAACAGGAAAGATAACTCAAATAGTTAAACATCCAGATGCTGAAAAACTTAGCATATGCCAAGTTGATATTGGAACTGAAAGCATTCAAATAGTTACAGCAGCAAACAATATGAAAGAACAAGATATTGTTCCAGTTGCTCTTCATGGTTCAACATTAGCTGATGGAACTAAGATCAAAAAAGGTAAATTAAGAGGAGAAGTATCAAATGGTATGTTCTGTTCTGAAGAAGAACTTGGAATTGCTGGAGATGAACCAGTTCATGGATTAATGATATTACCTGAAAATACACCATTAGGTGCTGATATTAAAGATGTACTAAAGTTAAATAAAGCTATATTAGACTTTGAAATAACTTCAAACAGACCAGACTGTTTAAGCATTGTTGGTATGGCAAGAGAAACTGCTGCAGCACTTAGAACATCTTACAAGATGCCAAATTTAGAATACAAAGCAGCAGGAAGCGGAAACATAAATGATGAATTAAAAGTAGAAGTTAAAGATGACTTATGCTTAAGATATATGGCTAGAAAAGTTAAAAATGTAAAGGTTCAGCCATCACCAGGATGGATGCAGGAAAGACTTCTTGAAGCAGGTATAAGACCAATAGACAACATAGTTGATATAACAAACTTTGTTATGCTTGAATTAGGTCAGCCAATGCATGCTTATGATGCAAGAGAAATTTCTACTAATAAGATAGTAGTTGAAAGAGCTGAATCAGGTGAAAAATTCACTACTTTAGATGAAACTGAAAGAGTGTTAGATGACTCTATGCTTTGCATTAAAGACAGCGATACAATAGTAGGCCTTGCAGGAATAATGGGTGGATTAAACTCAGAAATAAAAGAAGATACAACTGAAGTTATATTTGAATCTGCAAACTTTGATGGAACTAATATAAGGGTAAACTCTAAAAAGTTAAACTTAAGAAGTGAAGCTTCAAGCAGATTTGAAAAAGATATAGATCCAAACTTAGCACAGCTTGCCCTTGACAGAGCATGCGCATTAATATGTGAATTAGGTGCTGGTGAAGTAGTAGATGGTACTATTGATATATACAACAAGAAGAAAGAAGCAGGAAAGGTTGTTGTTGATTCAAATTGGATCAATACATTCTTAGGAACAGATCTTTCTAAAGAAGAAATGAAGAGATGTTTAGACAGCGTTGATTTATTTACAGAAATAGATGGAGATAACTTAGTTGTAACAGCTTCAACTTTCAGAGTTGATATAGCAATAAGAGAAGATATTGCAGAAGAAGTTGCAAGAATTCATGGATATGATGTTATACCTGCTACAATATTCTCAGTTTCTACAGGAAGAGAACCAAAATACAGAAAGAGAATATTAGATGACAAGGTAGTTATGATTGCTACTGGAAGCGGATTAAAT
Organism: Bacillota bacterium; assembly: GCA_023399035.1. Taxonomy (GTDB): domain Bacteria; phylum Bacillota; class Clostridia; order Clostridiales; family Clostridiaceae; genus Clostridium. Next base: position 2,089 of record JAEWQX010000164.1, read on the forward strand.
CAATCAATCAGCTACTCATTCGTATCTCCAAAGGTATTCGATAAAATATGTTTACCAGAAGATAGCGAATTAAGAAACGTAGTTAAGATAAAGAATCCATTAGGTGAAGATTACAGTGTTATGAGAACTTCAACTTTACCTTCAATGATGGAATGTTTAGGAAGAAACTACTCAAGAAATAACTCTTATGCAAGATTATTTGAAATGGGTAAAGTTTACATCAAGAATGAAGATGAAAATAAGATTCCAACTGAAAGAAATATATTAACTATTGGTATGTATGGAGACTGTGATTATTTAGATCTTAAGGGTGCAGTTGAAAATATAGTTGAAGGTCTTGGAATAAAGAATGCAAAATATGAGAGAGAAAGCGAAAACGTAAGCTACCACCCAGGTAAGACTGCTAAGCTTGTTATAGGCAGAAACGTAGTTGGTACTTTAGGTGAAGTTCACTTAGATGTTACTGAAAATTATGGAATAGATGAATCATGCTATGTTGCTGAAATAAACTTAGATGCATTATATGAAAGTGCAGATATGGATAGAAAGTATAAAGCACTTCCAAAATTCCCAGCAGTAACAAGAGATATAGCTTTATTAGTTGAAGACAGCGTATTAGTTCAGGAAATTGAAGATACTATAAGAAAAGCTGGCGGAAACTTAGTAGAAAAGGTTGAATTATTCGATATCTACAAAGGTAAGCAGATTCCAGAAGGCAAGAAGAGCATAGCTTATGCAATTGCTTATAGAGATGAAAATAAGACATTACAGGATAAAGATGTAAACAAAGTACATGACAAGATTTTAAGATCTTTAGAATATAAACTTGGAGCTACTTTAAGAGATTAATTTAAAATTTAAAGAAATCCACTATTGTAATAAGTACAATAGTGGATTTTTAGCATGATTATTTTCTTTTTTTTAACTTTCCAGTTGCAGCTGCATATATTATGTAAATTATAAATATTACACAAATAGCCATTGAACCATATGTAATTAATTCATACATTATTTTTCCCCCTCAGATATAGTATGTAATACATGATTAATTTTGGCATATAATTAAATTAATGTAAAATAATATAATATACGAGGGAGTATAAAGAATAATGTATTCTGTGTGATATTTGTATTTGAATAATAAAGTGAGTATAATAATAATATAAATTAATATATGGAAGGGATGAAAACTATGAAGGTTGAATTTTGCCTATTAGATAGTGGAGATGTTGTATTTACAAAAGATTCTAAGGATTTAACTGATGTCTTAAATGTCATCACTAAAGTTGGGACTGAAATACACCTGTTGTTCAGCAAAGATGATTTCATCCATGGATATGTTCAAAATATTATGTATATGGTTGATGCAGAAAACAGTAGTGAAAGCCTCAGGGTTTATTTTTCAAATGACTATTCTAAATCAAAGCATCATCCAAGACTATCACCAGAGCATTTAGAAACAGCAAAGATAAGTGATAAAAATCAATAATGAGTTACATGAAGTGAGTATAGAGTACAATTTATACTCACTGTTTTATTGAGGCAGAATATCTACATAAATATATTTTATTTAGGAGAAAGCAATGAGAACAAAGAAAAAATCTAATAAAAGAATTATAAGAAAGGAGCTGAAAAGAATGAGGAGAAGGAAAAAAATCCTGGAAATGTTTATTGTAATTATAATTGCAGGAGCAGGCATAATGATTTATGGAAACAGCCAGAAAAATTCTGTACCGGTTAGTGATGAACATTATGAGCATTACACCTATGATGACTTTGAAGATGAAACATTTGAGGATAAGGTAAATAAGGAAGATTTACAGAGTGTTCAGGTTGAAAATATAAATAATACCGACAAGTTCGAAAATGTTGATATAACAAATGATAATAAAGGTGTACCAGTACTATGTTATCATTCTGTTGGATATGATGAATCTGGGACGAGTCCGTTGATAATTTCACCAGAAAAGTTCAGGGAGCATATGAAAGGTCTAAAGGAAAATGGATATACAACACTTACAATGGCAGATTTATTAAAATATCTTATTAATAATAAGCCTATTCCAGTAAAGAGTGTTGTCATAACATTTGATGATGGATATAAGGATAACTATATAAATGCATTCCCAATTTTAAAGGAATTTGGAATGACAGCTACAATTTTTGTAGTATCAGATTTGATAAATGGTGAGACTAGTATGACAGATAGTGAGATTAAAGAAATGAGTGATTATGGTATTGATATAGAATCACATACAGTTTCACATAATAGGCTGAGTGAAATGTCATATAGTGATCAGCTTTATGAATTATCTCAGTCAAAATTGGAAATTGAAAAGATAACGGGAAAGCATGTTATTGCAGCTGCATATCCGGAGGGAAAATACAATGATGACACAAAGACTGCAGTCAGGGAAGCAGGATATGAAATGGGGTTTACAATAGAGCATGGCTATGCAGATAGAAATGATGATTTATGCATGTTAAACAGAGTATGCATAGACTATACATTCAGCTGGAGTAACGTAAATTATATTTTAAATAATATTGAAAAATAATAAAAATACAAAGATAAACTGTATTGAAATTCAGGTATGGAAGAGTTCAATACAGTTTTTTTCTCTGCATAAATTTATCTGCAGTTATTTTTAATTTCCTCTTGAATATTGAATAAATCCCTTTCACTTTGAACAACCTTATGAGTAAGAAATTTTAAATCCTGCGATATTACTGTAAGCTTAGAAGATGAGTTATTATTTATATTTCTAATTGTTTCAGAGCTGTCAGAAATGAGATCTTTTATTGAATCTATTTTTTCAGTTATATCAGAAGCATTTTCATTAGAAGAATTAATGCATGAGGGAGAGGCGATTTTACATAATTCATCAAGGGATTTATCTATTTTTTCAATAATTAAATGGTTCTTTTCAATTTTTTTGTTAAGGGTAGATATTGCTGATTTCATGGAATTGATTTCAAAGTGCATTCCATCAAATTTGCTGCACATTTCAGCTGACAATTTATTAAGCAGTTCTAATATTTCACTTTCTGATTCCAAAATACCACCCTCCCGTATGACAATTTGTTTTGCAGTTATACTTCATAGATTCTTATGCTTTAATTTGTACAGTTTAATTTGTGTAGATTGTAAAAAAGTTATTCAGATAAGCTTTTAGATATATTTACTATAAAGGCAGTAATTTGAATATAAACCAATAAAATATTGAATTGACTTATGTGTTTAATGAAAAACTAAAAATATTGATTAATATAATTACAAATATGCTTTAGCAAGAAAGGATGAAATCATAGTGGCTACAATAATTAAATATTTAAGAAAATTCACTGGCGTGATTTTAGTAATTATAGCACTGCTTATTATACAAGCATTGAGTGATTTATCTCTTCCAAAATATACTTCCGATATTGTAGATATTGGTATTCAGCAGGGAGGGATTAAAGAAATTGCCCCAAAGGTTATAAGGAAAAGTGAATTAAATAAGTTGATGCTTTTTATGAATGAAGATGACAGGGATTATATAAATGATAATTACATACTTCTCACAAAAGATAATCTGCCACAAGTAGAATATGAGCAGTATTCAGGTAAGTATCCAGAATTAAAAAACGTTCCGTTATACAAACAGAATGAAGCTGATAAAGAAATAGAAAAGAAGCTGGATGATATTTTTGTAAAGCCCATAACAATTATTGAAAATCTTGAAAACAATAAAGAAATGGCTGATGCCTTTCAAAATAACATTTTAGGGGCTATGCCTGAAGGCATGGTAGGTGACGGAACAGATTTATTTCAGCTTTTAGGGATGCTTCCAGAAGAACAGCGCAATAAGATAGTAAGCGGAATAAATGATAATTTGTCAGAGGTTCCAGAAATGCTTTTATCTCAAGCTGGCATATCATATGTTAAAAATGAATACAAAGCTATAGGCATAGATACAGATAAGGAACAGATTAATTATATATTTTCAGCAGGAGTGAAGATGATAGGAGTTACACTTGTTGGTGGAATATCAATAGTACTTGTTTCCTTTTTTGCATCAAGAGTTGCAGCAGGTCTTGCCAAGATATTAAGGAAAGATATTTTTAAAAAGGTTATAAGCTTTTCTAACAATGAATTCGATAAATTTTCAACTGCATCATTAATTACAAGAACTACTAATGATATTGTTCAGATTCAGACATTTGTTGTTATGATGCTTAGAATGATCTTTTATGCACCTATACTTGGCATTGGAGGAATAATAAAAGTACTTGGAACAAACAGGTCCATGACATGGATAATAGCTCTTGCAGTAGGGACAATATTTATTGTAATAAGTATATTATTTGGATTGGCAATGCCAAGGTTTAAAAGGATACAGACATTAATAGATAAAGTAAACCAGATTGCAAGAGAAATACTTACAGGACTTCCTGTAATAAGAGCATTTACTACTGAAAAGTATGAAGAAGATAGATTTGATAATGCAAATAAAGACCTTACAAGGGCAAATCTTTTTGTAAGCAGAATCATGACAACCATGATGCCTGCAATGATGTTCATAATGAATGCAGTTTCAATACTTATTGTATGGATCGGTGCAGATCAGATCAATGATGGGAAAATGCAGGTTGGTGATCTTATGGCATTCATACAGTATACAATGCAAATAGTAATGTCATTTTTAATGATTTCGATGGTCTCAATGATACTTCCAAGAGCGCTTGTTTCTGCAAGGCGTATTGAAGAAGTCTTAACAACAGAACTTGCAATAAATGATCCAAGTTCATCTCAAAATATAAATGTAAGTAAAAAGGGATATGTGGAATATCAAAATGTTTATTTCAAGTATCCAGATGGTGAAGAAGTATTAAGTGATATATCATTTACTGCAAAACCAGGAAAAGTTACAGCAATAATAGGAAGCACAGGAAGCGGTAAATCCACACTTGTTAACTTACTTCCAAGATTTTTCGATGTTACATCTGGAAAAATACTTGTTGATGGCGTGGATATAAGAAATATGAAGCAGCATGATTTAAGAGAAAAGATAGGATTTGTACCTCAAAAAGGAGTACTTTTTTCAGGAACAATAAAATCAAATATCAAATATGGAAAGAAAGATGCAAAAGACAGTGAAATGAGGAAGGCAGCAAGGATAGCCCAGGCAACACATTTTATTGAAAGCAAAAGTGAAGCTTATGATACAGAAATATCTCAAGGAGGTACAAATGTATCAGGAGGACAGAAGCAGAGGATATCAATAGCAAGGGCAGTTATAAAAGAACCTGAAATTCTCGTTTTTGATGACAGTTTTTCAGCTCTTGATTATAAGACTGATATTGCTGTAAGGAGGGCACTCAGGGAAGAAACTAAAAATACTACAAAGATACTTGTAGCACAGAGAATAAGCACTGTCTTAGATGCTTATGAAATACTTGTTTTAGATAAAGGCAAAATTGTAGGACGTGGAACTCATAAGGAACTTATGAAAAATTGTGATACATACAGACAAATTGCATTATCGCAGCTTTCAAAGGAGGAACTTGCAGATGAGTAATGAAAATAAAAAAATGAGACCGCCAATGGGCGGAATGGGACCAATGGGAGGAATGAGGGGAGGAAAAGTCAAGGCAAAGAATTTTAATGGAAGCATGAAAAAACTTTTTAACTATTTATTTACATATAAATTCTCACTCATTTTTGTATTTATTTTTGCAATAGGAAGTACAGTCTTTTCAATTGTAGGTCCAAAGATTTTGGGAAATGCTACTACAGAGATATTTAATGGAATACTAAGCAAGCTGTCTGGGGGAACAGGAATAGATTTTGCAAAGATAGGAAGAATTTTAATGACTCTCCTTGGAATTTATTTTATTAGTGCAGTTTTTTCTTTTATTCAGGGATTCATAATGACAGGAGTATCACAGAAACTTACATACAGACTTAGAAGAGAAATGATAGAAAAAATAGACAGAATGCCTATGAACTATTTTGATAGGAGAACTCATGGTGAGGTATTATCAAGGATAACAAATGATATAGATACTTTGAATCAGAGTCTGAACCAGAGCATGACTCAGATTATAACTTCAGTTACTACTGTTATTGGAATTGTGTATATGATGTCAACAATAAATATAGTAATGACATGTGCTGTTGTATTGATTGTACCTATTTCATTATTGTTTATAACATTTATTGCAAGAAAATCACAGAAGTATTTTAAAGAGCAGCAGGATTATTTAGGTCATGTAAACGGCCAGGTTGAAGAAGTTTATGGGGGGCATAATATTGTAAAAGTGTTTAATGGTGAGGAAGATGCAATAGATAAATTTAATACTGATAATGAAATATTATATAAGAGTGCATGGAAATCGCAGTTTTTATCTGGCCTTATGCAGCCTATAATGATGTTTATAAGCAATATAGGATATGTTGCAGTTGCAATACTTGGAGGGTTCTTTGCAATACAGGATAAGATAAGCGTAGGAGATATACAGTCTTTTATCCAGTATACAAGAAGCTTTACACAGCCTCTATCTCAGATAGCTCAGATTTCAAATATGCTTCAGTCAATAGCAGCATCATCAGAAAGAGTTTTTGAGTTTTTAGAAGAAGAGGAAGAAGTACAGTTTGCAGATAATCCTGAAAGTATTGAAGGCATTGAAGGAAATGTAGAATTTAAGAATGTCAGATTTGGATATTATCCTGATAAGATAATAATAAATGATTTCAGTCTTAAAGTATCTGAAGGAAAGAAAGTTGCTATAGTAGGGCCTACTGGTGCAGGAAAGACTACACTTATCAAGCTGCTTATGAGATTTTATGATATTAACAGCGGTGACATATTGATTGATGGCAAGAGTATATATAATTTTAATAGAAGGGATCTTCGTAAGCTTTTTGGAATGGTGCTTCAGGAAACGTGGCTTTTTAATGGAACAATAAGAGAAAATATAAGATATGGAAATCTTAATTCATCAGATGTTCAGGTTTATAAAGCTGCACAAAATGCAGAAGCAGATGAATTTATTGAAACTTTTCATGAAGGCTATGACATGGTCTTGAATGAAGAAGTAAGCAATGTATCTCAGGGCCAGAAGCAGCTTCTTACAATAGCCCGTGCTATCCTTAAGGATCCCAAAATTCTTATACTTGACGAAGCAACAAGTTCAGTAGATACAAGAACAGAGATGAAAATACAGAAAGCTATGGATAACCTAATGGAGGGAAGAACTAGTTTTATAATAGCACACAGGCTCTCAACTATAAAAAATGCAGATATTATTTTAGTTCTTAAAGATGGAGATATTATAGAACAGGGTAATCATGAAGAGCTTATGGCTATGAATGGATTTTACACGAATCTATACAATTCTCAATTTGAAAAAACAGCAGCACATTAGCTGATTTTAATGAATAAGACGAAGATTACTTCGTCTTATTTTAATGCATACAATTATAATTGTGATATAATAGAACTAGTTGATAAATTATAATAAAATGTATATTTTAGTAATTTAAATAAGGGATATGTTGAATAATATAAGAAATAAATGGTTAAATTGGGCAGTTAGTGCTGAAAATCTAATTATTAAGATGAGGAAATAAAGTGTTAAAAAGATGTGATAAAAATAAAATTCAAAAAAAAGAAAGATTAAACATAAATAAGAGTAACTTCGTAATAAATTTTTTGTTAAGTGCATTATGTATAACCTTAATTTTATATGAAGCAATAAAAGATGATACCATGAATTTATATTTATCATCATGTTTAATATTATTCATAATTTTATCAGATATAAATTTATATTTATTAAGTAAGAAAGACAGAAATATTTCAATTAGTACGAATTCTGCTACAGCTAGAAGAAGGATTGATAATTCAGGTTTTGAATTATATAAATGTAAGGATAAAATGACTGGGCTATATAATAGTGTTTTTATAGAAAATATATTAAGGAAAATTGATAGTGAGAAATTTACTCCAACAACTATAGCAGTTTTTTTTATACATGGGATTACTTGTATCATTGATGAAGAAGAAAAAAATGAGGTTATTTGTAAAGTTACAGAAATAGTTATTAAAAATAAATTTAAAAATAATATAGCCTGCATAAATGAAAATAATAATATAGTCTTATTTTTTATTAATTATCATAAGAATAATGCATATCAAGTAGCAGAAAAGATAAATAATGAATTTGATAAATTATTTAGATACAAAAATATTAAGCTTACTTATGGAATTGAAGAGATGAATAATGAAGAAGAATCTATTTACAATGTACTGGGGCAGGCTTTTGATAATATAAATTTAAATATTTTTAGATAATACTATTTATATAAATTATGTTTTATAGTTGTTTCAGGATTAATGTGGTATTTTTATTATAAATTGACAAAATATAATATAAATTATAGAATAAATATAATATTCATAAAATTTATATAATCACCAAAATATGGTGATTGCTGATTGATATATGTACAGATTCAATATAAACAAAACTGTACTTTATATATAAATATAAAAATGAATGGAGTAGATAAGCATGAAAGCAATATTAACAGTGATTGGGCAGGATAAAGTTGGGATTATAGCAGGGGTAAGTGCTAAAATGTTAGAATTTAATATTAATATTTTAGACGTTAATCAGACTATAATGCAGGATTTCTTTACAATGATGATGATGCTTGACTGTACAAACATGAAAGGCAACTTTGATGAAGTTAGGGAGGCATTAAGTGAAGAAGGAAAGAAACTTGGGGTTGATATAAAGATACAAAGAGAAGAAATCTTTAAGTCAATGCATTCACTATAATTAGGAGGGGCATATATGAACAGCAATAATATACTTGAGACAATAAAGATGATTGAAGAAGAAAAACTTGATGTAAGAACTATAACAATGGGTATTTCTTTACTCGATTGTATAGATCCAGATGGAGATAAGGCGAGAATTAAAATATATGATAAAATTACAAAATCAGCTGAACATTTAGTTGAAGTAGGGAAAAAAATTGAATCAGAATTTGGAATTCCTATAGTAAATAAAAGAGTATCAGTAACGCCTATGTCTATTATCTGCGGGGCAACAAATGAAACAAGCTATGTTAAATTTGCACAGACATTAGACAAGGCAGCAGCAACACTTGGAATAGATTTCTTAGGTGGATTTTCGGCATTAGTACATAAAGGGTGCACAAAGGGAGATAAAATTTTAATAAATTCAATTCCAGAAGCACTTGCTACAACAAAATTAGTATGTTCATCTGTAAATGTTGGTTCTTCAAAAACAGGAATAAATATGAATGCAGTAAGAGATTTGGGGCATATTGTTAAACAGACAGCAGAATTAACTAAAGATACACATGGATTTGGATGTGCAAAGCTTGTTATTTTTGCAAATGCAGTAGAAGATAATCCATTTATGGCAGGAGCATTTCATGGTGTTGGTGAAGCAGAAAGAATAATAAATGTTGGAGTAAGCGGACCTGGAGTTGTAAAAAGAGCTCTTGAAAAGGTAAGAGGAGAATCATTTGATGTTGTTGCAGAAACAATCAAGCAGACAGCATTTAAGGTTACAAGAATGGGTGAGTTAGTTGCAAAAGAAGCATCTAAAAGACTAAATGTTCCTTTTGGTATAGTAGATTTATCACTGGCACCTACACCAGCAGTTGGTGATTCAGTTGCAGAGATATTAGAAGAGATAGGTTTAGAACAGGTTGGAACACATGGCACAATTGCAGCGCTTGCAATGCTTAATGATGCAGTTAAAAAAGGCGGAGTTATGGCATGTAGTCATGTTGGTGGACTAAGCGGTGCATTTATTCCAGTGTCTGAAGACCACGGAATGATTGATGCTGTAGTAAATGGAACATTAAATATGGAAAAATTAGAAGGAATGACATGTGTATGTTCAGTTGGACTTGATATGATTGCAATTCCAGGAGATACACCAGCTTCAACAATTTCAGGAATGATTGCAGATGAAGCAGCTATTGGTGTAATCAATAATAAGACAACTGCAGTAAGAATAATTCCAGCACCAGGATGCAAGGTTGGAGATATGGTTGAGTTTGGAGGGCTTCTTGGAAGAGCCCCTGTTATGAAGGTCAATGAAAAGTCTTCAGAAGCTTTTGCAAACAGAGGGGGAAGAATTCCATCACCAATTCATTCGTTTAAGAACTAATAAATGGTGATTAAAGATAAAGTTTGGAAAGTATAAACTGATTGAATTTTATTTGTACAACTTGAAAAGATATTGGAAAATGAATAATATTATTTAAATAAAAAGAGCATGTAAAATTTACTGATTTTACATGCTCTTTTATTTTAGATGATATATGAAAAAATAAAAAAGTTTAATTAAATTCAAAAAAGGTTATAATTATCGCGAAAAAACAAAAAAATGACAAAAAAATGATGGTGAGATATAAAATATAATAGTAAATGATAATATAGGAGGATGAAAATGAATAAAATTAAAAGTATAAAATTGGATATAATGATAAAAATTATGTGTATATCCATTTTTATTTTTGGAACAGCTTTTATTGGAACATTTTTAATAATTAATAGAAGTTTTAATGAAAGACAACATGAGAGTATGGAAAGAATAATAAGTGATCATAGTATTGTGATTGAAGAAAAACTAAATAGTATTGTTAAAATGAGCAAAGCTATAGCTAGTGATGAAACTATTTCAGATATGAACATTCCTGTAGAAGAGAAAAGCTCTAGACTTTTAAAATACACGAAGGAACTTGGAATTCGATCTATTAGCCATGTTGATTCAGAAGGAAATCTTATTTCTACAGATGGCTTTACCAACAATATCTCAGAAAGAGATTATTTTAAAAACGCTATGAATGGTCAAGAGTTTTATGTAAGTAATCCATCGTTTCTTAAAGATACAGATGAACAGATAATCTTTACAGCAGTTCCAATAAAAAATGAAAATGGAATTGAGGGAGTGCTTACATGTACATTTGAAGGGAATTTTTTATCGGAACAAATTAAAGATTTAAAGTATTTTAATTATACTGGACAAGCATATATACTTAATGGTGATGGAAGGATTATTGCTTCAGATAATTTTGAAGATGTAAAAAATGAACGAAATATTATAGATGAAAGTAAAGAAAATAATAGTCTAAAAGAATTAAGTGAAATTCATAAAATAATGATAAGTGGAGATCATGGAGTAAGAGAATATAGTGATGGTATAGAAAGACACATAGCATATTCTCCTATAAAAGGGACAAGCAATTGGTCTGTTGCATTAGAGGTTGAAAGTAGTATTGTAGATAAAGAGTCACATAAAATTATAAGGATCTTTATAGGTGTGGGTATCACTGGATTACTATTGTTAATATTATTTGGATGGTTACTTGGAGAACATATCGGAAAAAGATTTATTAAATTAAAACATAGTATACAAGTTTTATCCCAAGGAATTTTTAATGAGGAATTAGATAATTCTGAAATTTTAAAAGAAGATGAAATTGGAGATATATATAGAGCATTAAATTTAACAATAGAATCAATAAAAGATATTGTTTCGGGTGTAAAAGATAATGTTGAAATATTAAATTTACAATCAGATAATTTGCAAGAGTCATCAGAACATATTAAAGTAGGATCAGAAAATATTACTGTAGCAATGAATGAAACAGCAGATGCTAATACTAATCAAGCTCAGCAATTATTAGAAGCAAATGATAGTATGAATGAATTTGGAGATGACTTAAGTACAATGAATAATAATATTGATGAATTATCCGAGATATCATCAATAATTGAAGATAAAGTTGATGAAAGTAATAAGAATATAGGTGAATTAAAGATTGTGGTGAACAATTTTGAAAATAGCTTTAATAAATTCAATGATGAAATACGAAGTATGAATGAGAAAATATCATCTATAGGAAATATTACTGATACAATACAAGGAATATCAATGCAGACTGAAATGCTTGCTTTAAATGCTGCAATTGAAGCCTCAAGGGCCGGAGAGGCAGGAAAAGGGTTTAGTGTTGTTGCAGAGGAAGTAAGAAAGCTTGCTGAACAAAGTAAAAAATCAGTAAATGAAATTGGAAGTATAATAAATAATGTATCAATTGAATGTAAAAATATGATCGATTCAACAAAAGATATAAACTTACAGGTTGTTAATCAGAAAGATAAAATAGGAGGAACTGTTAATTCATTCAATAGCATTATGTGCGTTTTACAGGAAATTACACCTAAAATTGCTGAGTTATTGAAATCCTCGGAAGAAATAAACATTAAGAAGCAGAAAATAATATGTATAATTGAAAATGTAAGTGCAGTTGCAGAAGAAATATCTGCAAGTACAGAAGAAGTTGCAGCAACATCTCAGGAATTTAATGATACAGTTGAAGAAATTAAAAATGTATCAGATAAAATCTTAAAATCTGTTTCAGAATTAAATGAAAAAGTAGATAAATTTACTATTTAATATAATTATCAATATAAAGCTTATTCAGAAAGGTATGGATATACATTCTTGAATAAGCTTTATATTTTAAGAAGAATATTAGAATTTTATAGCAAACTACTTTTTAAAAAATTAAATGCTGGTAATTTTAAATTAATTAAAATTGTTCTATCAAGTATATATGTGAATAGAAGGGCTAAAGTATTAAGAGAATCAGGTATACTTGCAGGAAGCGGACTAATTTTAAATAAATAGTAATTACCTATTTTAATCAACATAGAAAGTGCTAGAAACATTAGGAGAACTACCTGTGTAATTTATTTCAACAGGAACTAAAACATATCCAGTATCTGTTGTGTCTTCAGTAAGATTTGCAATAGTAACTGATGACCAGATTAAAACGTCTTTATCAACAGAACTTTTTGATGATATAGTCTTGCTGGCAGTTTGAAATTGTGCATTTGTTGCCTTAAATGAAAAATTAGTATCAGCAGCATCACCTAAAAGCCTGAAACCTAAATAACTTGTATCTGCAGTTAATGCAGTTTTAAGAAGTTTAAATCAACATAATTTGACACAAAAGTACTGCTTATATTACATATATAAAGAAGAGTCAATAATTTCTTGACTGAAGCACTGAAACAATATACACTATTATGAGTAATTAGAAACGAATATTTAAGTGGAAAATAAAGCAGAGAATAAAGGTTCTATGTATTTATTGATTAATTATAAATTTACAATATATTTGGAATATAAGCAGGTGAAAAGATGACAAGTGAAAATAAGTTTTTACCAATAAGTAAGCGTGATATGAATGAAAGAGGCTGGGAACAGTGTGATTTTATAATTGTAACTGGTGATGCATATATAGATCATCACAGTTTTGGAACAGCAATTATTTCAAGAGTTCTTGAAGCTCATGGATATAAGGTTGGAATTATTCCTCAGCCTGACTGGAAGAATATTTATGATTTTCAGAGGCTTGGTCGTCCCAAATATGCATTTTTAGTTAATGCAGGTAACATGGATTCAATGGTTAATCACTATACAGTAAGTAAAAAAAGAAGAGAAAAGGATATGTATTCTCCAGGCGGTAAAATGGGACTTAGACCTGATTATGCAACTATTGTTTACTGTAATAAAATAAGGGAAGCTTATAAGGATATAGATATTGTAATAGGCGGAGTTGAAGCAAGTCTTAGAAGATTTGCACATTATGATTACTGGGAAAATAAAGTTCGTAAATCAATGCTTATAGATAGTACTGCGGATCTGCTTATTTATGGAATGGGAGAAAAGCCTATAGTTGAAATAGCAGAGGGACTTAAAAACGGAGTAAGGGCAAAGGATATTAACTATGTTAGAGGAACATGTTACTTAGCGCATAATTTAGATTATGTACATGATTATATTGAACTGCCATCATATAAAGAAGTAGTAAGTGATAAGAAGAAATATGCGCTATCCAGCAAAATTGAATATCAGGAGCAGGATTCAGTAAGAGGAAAGACTCTCGTTCAAAAATATGGATCAAAGTATATGGTTCAAAATATACCTCAGCCTCCATTAAACAGAGATGAATTAGATGAAGTATATGATCTTCCATACATGAAAAACTATCATCCTATTTATGAAAAGTATGGCGGAATAGCTGCAATTGAAGAGGTAAAGTTCAGTACTGTAAGTTCAAGAGGATGTTTTGGAGACTGTAAATTCTGTGCAATAACCCTTCATCAGGGCAGGGTCGTTCAAAGCAGAAGCAAGGAATCTATACTAAAAGAAGTAGAAGGAATTACACATTTAAAAGACTTTAAGGGTTATATTCACGATGTAGGAGGTCCTACAGCTAACTTTAGAAAGCCGGCATGTTCTAAGCAGTTAGCATTTGGTGCATGTAAGGGCAAGGAATGTTTATCACCTAAAGTATGTTCAAACATGGATGTAGATCATACTGAATATCTTGATCTTCTTAGAAGTATTAGGAAAGTTCCAGGTGTTAAAAAGGCATTTGTACGTTCAGGTCTTAGATATGATTACATAATGGCTGATAAAGATGATACTTTCTTTAAGGAACTTGTTGAGCATCATGTAAGTGGTCAGCTTAAAGTTGCTCCTGAACATGTATCAGCTCAGGTTCTAAAGTATATGGGAAAACCAAGCGGTGATACATATGATAAATTTGTTAACAAGTTTGAAAGGATAACAAAGAAATTAGGGAAAAAGCAGTACATAGTACCTTATTTAATGTCTTCCCATCCTGGAAGTACATTAGAATGTGCAATAGAGCTTGCAGAATATTTAAGAGATATAAATTATCATCCAGAACAGGTACAGGATTTCTACCCAACTCCAGGGACACCTTCAACTACAATATATTATACAGGTATAGACCCGATAACAATGAAGAAAGTATATGTTCCAAAGAGCAAGCATGATAAAGCAATGCAGAGGGCGCTTCTTCAGTATAGAAATCCTAAGTATTATAATCTTGTTTATGAAGCTCTTACAGAAGCAGGAAGAACTGACCTGATAGGAGATGGGCCAAAATGCCTTATAAGAGATAAGAAGAAAATCAATAATGGATATGCTGGTAAAAATAAATTTTCATCCAGCAAGTCAAGTAGTTCATCAGGAAAATCAAAGAATTCTAAAAATGCTGCTGAAAAGAACAGCAGAAATTCATCAAAGAATTCAAAATATGGTTCTGGAAGTACCAGAGATAAATCTACAAATGGCAGAAGCAGTTCTGCTAAAAATAGTTCAGTTAGAAACAAAAAATCAAATAAAGGTAAGAATTCCGGAAGAAAAGGAAGATAGAATAATTATCTTAGCAAAGAAGATGTGTCAGGATTATAGAAATCAAGGCACATCTTTTTCGTTCTATAAATACCTAAATAAAAACAAAATATTACAAAGTTTAATATAATATGGTATTGTATTAAGGTATACAAAATATAAGTTTACAAATGTATCTTAAATAAACAAAGAGGAAGTGAATAATATGGAAGAAATACTTATAAAGGCATTCAGCTTTATATTGATAATATTTATTGGTTATATGTTCAAGAAAAAGGGACTTTTCAAAAATCCTCGTGTTTTTAGGGTTTGTATTTAATCTAATCATGATAGCAGTGGGATATGTTGCTGGAAGAAATGAAGATAATAACTATCATTCTGGCAGATATAATATTTATTTTATTACAATTTTCTTTTATTTATCATATAGTATTGCACCGGTTTGCATAAATGTGACATAATAATTATATATGAGTGTTTTTATAATTGTATTATAAAAATATATTATAAGAAAAAATTGGGGTTTTGAAAAAATTTCAAATGTAAAAATAATATTTAAATTTTATCTTATAAGACAAGCTCGTTAAATCATAATTATTATGTTTAAGGAAGGTATAGATATGTTTGGAATTAGTGGTTTAGTGAAAGACAATATTACTAGAAAGAGTATTACAAGAAAATATAAAAATGCAAGAATAACAATTCTTGATGCTAAATATAAAAAAGTTGACGGCAAAGATGTTCTTCTTGATGAAGAAAAGGTAGATAAACTATTTAGTGATGTGAATAGAGCATGTGAAGCAAACAGTTCAAGACATAATCCAAGCAGTAAAAGAATTCTTATTGCAAATGATGAAAGCAAAATTGAAGAGTTAATGAATAAGGAAGAAAAAGAAGAACTTAAGGAAACAGTATTCAATGACGAATTTATGGATGTTTACGAACCTAGATACAGCATGGAAGATGTATATCTTGAGGAAAGAGAAAAGAAACAGATAATAACTACATTAAATATAAAGAAGCATGAAAATATAATATACAGACAGTGGGGATTTAAAGACAGCTATAGTGGAAACAGACCTGTAATATTTAATTTCTTTGGAGCGCCTGGTACAGGGAAGAGTATGGCAGCAGAAGCAGTTGGAAAATATCTTGGCAAAAAGATTTATTCAATAAACTATGCAAACCTTGAATCAAAATATGTTGGACAGACACCTAAAAATATTAAGAAAGCATTTGAAAAAGCTCAGGCTGATGATGCTGTATTAGTTTTTGAAGAAGCAGATTCATTTTTAGGGAAGCGTCTTACTAACATAACCCAATCAGCAGATTATGGAGTAAATATTACAAGAAGTGTCATGCTTTTAGAACTTGAAAAGTTCTCTGGAGTTGTAATCTTTACTACGAACCTTTTAGAAAACTATGATGAAGCATTTAAGAGAAGAATACTTGCAAGTGTTGAGTTTAAGATGCCTGATGAAAAAGGAAGAAAAGCCATATTTGATGTTCATATTCCAGAAAAGCTTCCTCTTGCAGATGGTGTTAATTCTGAAACTCTTGCAAAGGAATTTACAAAAGTATCAGGAGCAGATATTAAGGATATAATATTTATGGCAGCAGTAAATGCAATTGAAAGAGTAGAGAGAAAAAAGAATAATAAGCAGGAAGAATTAATAAAAAGCGTAGTTTATAAAGAAGAATCAGATGAAATTCCAGAGTTATTCTTAGGTAAAGATGAGACAGAAGAAACTTCCGATAATATGCAGCCAAAACTAATAGTTATTAATGCAGAAAAAGAAGTTGCAGCTGATATGGAAGATATTGAAGAAAACTTAGATGAAGAGGAATTCACACAGACATCTGATAATGATATGGAAGAAAGTCTTCAATTAGAATCAGAGAATACATCAGCTGAACATCACCATGAAAGTGCATTTACTAAAGCTGAAGAACCAGATGAAAATACTATAGATGCAGTTGTAACTATGGAGGATTTCAGGGAAGCATACAGAAATATCAAAAACAGATATGTAAATTAATATATGAAAATATTTATAAAAGGAGATAGTGACAGCTTTGAAGAAATTAATATCGTGGAACGTTAATGGTTTAAGAGCATGCGTTAAAAAGGGATTTTTAGATTATTTGAAGGAAACTGATGCAGATATATTCTGCGTTCAAGAGACAAAACTTCAAGAGGGACAGATAGATCTTGATCTTGACGGATATTATGATTACTGGAATTATGCTCAGAAAAAGGGGTACTCTGGAACCGCAGTTTTTACTAAAGAAAAGCCACTCAGTGTAAAGGCGGGAATTGGAATAGAGGAGCACGATACTGAAGGAAGAGTTTTAACTTTAGAATATGATAACTTCTACCTTGTTAATGTTTATACTCCTAATTCACAGCAGAAACTTGCAAGACTAGATTATAGAATGGTGTGGGAAGATGTATTCAGAAATTACCTTAAGGAGCTGGAAAAGAATAAGCCTGTTATAGTATGCGGAGACTTAAATGTTGCACATAAAGAAATAGACCTTAAGAATCCATCAAGCAATAGAAAAAATGCAGGGTTTAGTGATGAAGAGAGAAATAAGATGAGTGAACTGCTTAATGCAGGCTTTACTGATACATTCAGATACTTTTATCCAGATGCTGAAGGCATATATTCATGGTGGTCTTATAGATTTAATGCAAGAGCAAATAATGCAGGATGGAGAATTGACTATTTTCTTACATCAGAATGCTTAAATGATAAGCTTAAGGATGCAAAGATCCATACAGTTATTGAGGGATCGGATCATTGCCCAGTAGAACTTGATATAGATTTATAAAAATATATTAAAAAAGAATACATAAGCAGTTCAGTCTGCTTTATTTATGGAAAGTCATGAATTTCAGCTTATGCTGAATTCATGGCTTGACTTCGTTATCAAGATATATAATAGCAGTCAGGCAGCTTTATATAAATAGTGAATTAAATGAATGGGAGGCAATTGTAGTGAAAGAATTCAGAACTATAAAATCAATATATAATGTGGAATTAGAAAGCAAGATAATCGATAACAATAGTGAAGTGTTAGTTGTTATACTGCCGGGAATAGGATATACACTTGACAGACCACTTCTGGATTATTCAAAAAAACTATGCATGGAACTTGGATACGACGTACTTCCTATTGAATATGGATTTCAGGCAGCAAGAGTGCAATTTGATTCAGAAAGATTTAATAATCTTTTAGATGAAAGCATGGAGATTTTAAAAATTTCTTTATCATCAAAATATAAAAAAATAGTGTTTATAGGAAAGAGTATAGGTACTGTTGTTCAGAAAATATTACAGAAAAGACTGAAAGATGAAAATGACAGTTATCATTTCGAAAATATATATTTAACTCCTGTGGATAAGACTGTTGACCTTGGAATAGAGGCGGGTTCTCTTGTATTTACAGGTAGCTGTGATCCTCTTATATCAAAAGGTAATGTACATAAATTAGAAAAGATAGAGGGCTTAAAATTAATAAAGATAACTGATGCTGACCATTCACTTAATATTAAAAATGATGTAGTTAAAAGTACAGAATATCTTATGAATATTATTAAAAAAGAAAAGGATTATCTTCTCATGAAAATATAGGATGTGTTAAATATATATTATATGTGAAATATTTGAAGTACTAGAATTATATTAAGAAGTATGAATATATAAGCATATATTTAGAAAAACTAGTGTGGAATAAGGATTTATAGGAGGAATAATCATGAATTTAAAAAAATATAGAAGATAAATAAGTCTTTTTATTCTCTTTTCCACATTATTAAATTGCACGTTTTCTGCTTATGCTGCAGCGAAAGTAACAATACCAGAGGAAATTATAGTAAGGACATCAAAAGAAAAGATTGATTCAGTCCAATATGAAAACTATACATTAAGTGCTAATAAAATAAATGCTGAAGGAAGGACTGAAGTTGTATACTGTCTTGAAATAGATCAAGGCTATCCTTCAGGTGAAACTTTTACACGCGATTATAAATTAAATGAAGAAATTGATGGAATTATAACTAATGGATATCCTAATATATCATTTGAAGATTTAAATCTTTCAAGTGAAGATGAAGCATATTTTGCTACACAGATAGCCATATGGAGCTGTCTTGAAGGTTACGATATAAGCAAAATAAAAAGCAGGAATGCAGCCATGGTAAATGCAATAAAAACAATATATTCAAAGGGAATGGCCGAAGGAAAAGAAGTAAAATACGGAAATGTTGAGTATATATCACCTAATGAAAGCATACAGAGGGTAGTGGTGGTGTTTGAAAAGCTATATCCACCACAAGAAGGATAATTATAGAAACTTGAAGAAAATAATATATCTTGAGAGATAAATTTAAGTGTTAAGTTTTTTCATTGGAATGTGAATAAAAATCAGAGGATTTTCACATTGACAAAAAATGAAACTAATATAAAATAAAAGCAAGGCATTGTGTTTATTTTTATTAAATGCTTATTAAAAAGTTAAATAAAATTTATTATAAGATTTTATTTTATTTTTTTGAATTATATGTATTGATTATACATATAATTAATATACTTATAATATTTGTAAAGAAGATGGGGAAGGTAAATGAAAAAAGCACTTTTAGTTATTGATGCTCAAGATGATTTTATTGGTGAGCAGCGGAGTAAGAAAAAGTTTGATTATGAGAATGATATGGATGAGATGATAGACAACATTAATGAGGCTATAACATCTTATTGTGAGAGAAATGAAGAGGTCATCTATATTGCACATGTTCTTCCAAGCAGCTATATAAACAGGAAATTTGTTGGATATGGAATTGCAGGAAGTGAAGGTGCAAAAATTAATGAAAAAATAAAAATAGTATCAGAAAATTATTTTGAAAAACAGACACCGAATGCTTTTAAAAATAACAATTTAGTAAAATTCATTAAGGAAAATGAAATAAATGAAATTGAAATTGTAGGATGTGATGCATGTGGAGCAGTATCTGCAACTGCAAAAGCTGCTGTAGATATGGGGCTGAAAGTAAGCGTCATGCGTAATGGTACAGCTACAGTAAATGAAGAGAAGTTTATTAAGTTAAGCAGCAAATTAAAAGGATTCGGAGTAGCTTATATATAAAAAATAAACACTTTATAATCAATATTTAATTTGATTATAAAGTGTTTTATTAGTTTATAAATTTATATGAACATTTATCCTGTATATGAATAGAATAAACTATAAGAAATAAGGTTCTTCAGGAGGCCATATAATGAATCCATATCAACTGATAGTAAAGGTTCAGCAGAAAATACAGAATGATCCTAACTTTGCAAATAAATTTAATAACGCAGTTACAAAACTTAATAAGATTCCGGGACTTCAGGGCAAAGTTCTGCAGATAGCTCAAATCAATAATGATGTTCAGAGACAGCGTGAGTTAGATAAACTCCCAAAGGAAGTGAAACAGTCCGTTGAGGAAATTCTAAGACTTTTAGAAGAATAAGATTTTAGAATTAACATATTTAATAAATAAGAGACATACAGTATTTGAAACGTGTACTGTATGTCTCTTTTATTACAAAATGAATTATGAGATAAGATTTATATTAGTGGAGTATTAGTCAGAATCCTCTTTTCTTTGCTCTTACTCCGCTTTCATTGATGCCAGGTTCTTCAACACTCGTATTAAAGCTGCTTTTGGCATACTGTCCTTGAGATTTGTTTCCGTTCCTAAGATAATTTTCTTTAGAATAATCTAGTTTATTGTTGTTTTGCATGGATATATCATCTCCTCAAAGATTACAAAAGTATTGAAAGGTTAATACTTGAAAAGTGGGTACATATATAGTATGTCCTGTATACTATAAAATACTTATGAAAATTTAAGGGAAATTAATATAAGAATAGAACTTATATATAAATTATTGAAGAAATAAGTAATTTACAGAAGTATATAATAAACAGCCTTAAGAATGCTCTATAATACTTTAAGATAGTTGATAATTGCTACTCCTGAATATATAATATTGATTAAAAATAAAAATGATTAACAATTCAGAATAATTAAGGAGTTTAAATAATGATTATAGTATTATCACCAGCAAAAACCTTAGAATTAAATGAAAGCTTGAGCAGCCTTCCAATAACAGAACCACAGTTCTTAAATGAAGCAGAATATCTTGTTAATGAACTTAGAAAGTATGATGAATATTCGCTAAGCAGCCTTATGAAAACAAGTCCCAAGCTTACGGCACAGACCAGGGAAAGATTTCAGGAATGGAGCAGATCATGTGATAATGCAGTAGCGTGTATTGGAGCATTTAAAGGTGAAGCATATAGAGGACTTGATGCAGGAAGTTTTTCGATGGAGGATCATTTTTATGCAAATGACCATTTAAGAATATTGAGCGGATTGTACGGTGTTTTAAGACCATTTGATGGAATAAACTTTTACAGACTGGAAATGGGAATAAAACTTAAATTTGATTCATATGAGAATTTATACGAATACTGGATGGTTAAACTTACAGAAAATATTATCGAAGAAGTACATAAAAATGATGATAAAACTTTAGTCAATCTTGCTTCAAATGAATATTTCAAAAGTATAGAACGCATAAGGAATTCTGAAGGAATTAATATTGTTACACCTGTATTTAAGGAAAATAGGGATGGCAAGTATAAAGTCATATCTACAAAGGCTAAGAGAGCAAGAGGCCTTATGGCTTCATATATAATAAGAAATAAGATAACATGTGTTGATGATATTAAAAAGTTTAATTATGAAGGATATGAGTACGATGATAATCTATCATGTGAAGGGGAAATTGTATTTACAAGAGAAGCTGGGTGGGAAGAAAGACAATATTAAAAAATTTTTCTTATATAAAACTATGTGGCCCAAGGTATAATAAATATATAGCAGAAAAAATAAAAAGGAGGTTTATATATGGTTGATGTAGTTCTTTTAGGATGTGGTGGAGGCATGCCTATGCCTGAGAGATTTTTATCAGCATCTCTATTGATATATAAGGGTCGTAAAATTTTAATAGACTGTGGTGAAGGAACTCAGGTATCAATGCGTATGTGCAATACAGGTTTTAAAACTATTGATGTAATATGCATAAGTCATATACATGGAGATCATATTATAGGACTTCCAGGATTGCTGGGCACTATGGGCAACAGCGGAAGAAAGGAACCTGTTACAATCATTGGGCCGGAAGGTATTACAAAGGCTGTAAATGGTCTTAGGACTATTGTTGAGTGGCTTCCCTATGAAATAAATATTATTGAAAATCCTAAAGAAGCAATGAAATTTATAAATGAGGAGTTAATAATATCATGTCTTGAAGTAGAGCATTCATCACCATGTATGGGATATAGTTTTTACTTTAAAAGAAGTCCTAGATTTGATGTAGATAATGCAATTAAAAACAACGTTCCAAAGAAGTTTTGGAATGTCCTTCAGCGTGGAAAGGATTCTGTTGAAGATGAAGGAGTTATATATAAAAGAGAAATGGTCATGGGTGAAGAAAGAAAAGGAATAAAAATAAGCTTTATAACAGATTCACGACCAGTTTCAAATATGCCACATTTTATATATGAAAGTGATTTATTTATATGTGAGGGTACCTATGGAAGTGATGAGGATATAGAAAAGGCTATTAAAAATAAGCATATGACTTTCAGGGAGGCAGCAGCACTGGCAAGGGATGGTGGAGTTAAGAATCTTCTTTTAACTCATTTTGGTACAGCTATGGGCAGTCCATTGCTGTATGAAAATAATGCAAAAGAAGTGTTCGAAAATACAATAATAGGTTATGACAGGTTTAAGACTAATCTGCAGTTTGATAAATAAAAGATGATACTGAGAGGTATATATGGTATAATTTAGATATAACTTGTGGACCATTATGATAAGTTTCAATTATATACATAAGATAATTGAGGTATATCATAACAAAAGTGGGAGAGGATAAAATGGATTTTTTAACAATAGTGGGAATTATAATTGTGCTCAGTGTAAGCTTAATAGTTTATTTGAGAGAAAGAAAATATAAGCTTATTTATTCAGGAATGAATAAGTATTTTTATATGGTTCCTTTGATAATAATTATTTTTATAGCATCAACTTTTATTTCAGGTAAAACATTTAAGCCGGCAGATATTGTAGTGCTTATAGCAATCCTGCCATTAGCATTTGTTGGAAATAAATGTGGGATTACTGAAGAAGGAATTCTATTAAGTTCCTATCTTACACCATGGGATAAAATTCAGTCATATTCACTATCAGAAAAGAAGAATAAATGTATATTCTATTATGAAAGCAATGGAATGAGAAGACAGGTTATTTTTTCACCTGAAACAGGAAAAGAAGTAGATAACTATCTATCTAAAAATAGAAAAATGAGGCATAGAAGAAAATAGGAAAAGCCTTTTGGAATTATAATTTTATTTCCAAAAGGTTTTTTTATTATGCATACATAAAGTTAATAATATTGAAAGAAAAGAGTAATTTAAGTGTATATTAATATGGATCAAGTGTTAATACAGTTGTAAAAAAGTTTAACTATATAAGTTATAATATGAATATTTCTTGATTATAATATGTATATAATTTATAATAAAATGAGTTATGCATATTTAGTCATAAGATAAGAACATAGAATTAGTTAATTAAGCATAAAAGAAATAATGCTGTTATAACTATGTAGATATACAAGGAGGAAATAATGATGAACAGTGGAAAATTTACTATTAAGACAATAGTGGCTATTGGTATTGGTTCTGCTGTATTTATGATACTTGGAAGATTTGCATCTATTCCGACAGGTATTCCAAATACTGAAATACAGACTGCATATGCCTTTTTAGCATTGATGGCGATAATTTATGGACCAATTGCAGGTGTTGCAATAGGATTCATAGGTCATACATTAAAGGACTTAACTGCATATGGATCGCCTTGGTTCAGCTGGATTCTTGCATCAGCAGCTGTTGGCTTAGTAATAGGACTTGCATGGAAAAAAATAAATATCAATAATGGTGATTTTACTAAATCAAAGATGATAGCATTTAATATTGCTCAGATAATTGCCAATATAGTTGCCTGGTTTTTAATTGCACCAACATTAGATATTGTTATATATGCAGAACCTTCAAATAAAGTATATATTCAGGGTGTTGTAGCAGGTATATCTAATATGATTACTATAGGTGTGCTTGGAACTATACTTTTATATTTATACTCTAAAACAAGAGTTAAAAAAGGCAGCTTAAACATTGAAGATTAAAATATACATTAGCATGAAACATAAATAAAAATATACCCCATAAGATAGATTTAATTTATCTTATGGGGTATATTTATTAATTCATAAAAGATAAATTAAAATTTTATTATGATAAGTATTTCATAGAATAAGATATGTGATGGTGAAAAAACTAATATTGTGACTATAAAAAATATATTCTATTGAAGAATTATATAAAGTTATGATAGAATTTAAATTATCGTGTAAAATAGTGCGAATGATGATACATTTGTTTATTTAATAATTATGAATGAAAAGGAAGCGTAAAATGAAAAAACCTGTAATTGAATTTAATAATTTCAGTTTTCAATATAGAGCACAGGCAAAGCCCACATTAAAAAATATTAATTTAACAATTTATGAAGGTGAAAAAGTGCTTATTGTCGGTCCTTCAGGAAGTGGGAAAAGTACACTTTCCAATGCGATTAATGGATTGGTTCCGTTTAAGTATGAAGGTGAAGTAACTGGAAGTTTAAAAATAAATGGCAAAGAAACTAAAGACTTGAGCATATCAGAATTATCTAATATGGTTGGAACTGTCCTTCAGGATCCAGATGGACAGTTTATAGGACTTACTGTTGGAGAAGACATCGCCTTTAAACTTGAAAATGACTGTGTCCCATTAAATGAAATGAAACAAAAAGTACATGAGGTAGCAAGTCTTGTTAATATTGAAGACCATTTAAATTCTTCACCTCACAGATTATCTGGAGGACAGAAGCAGAGGGTTTCTTTAGGGGGAGTCATGGTTGCAGAATCAAATATTCTTTTATTTGATGAACCGTTAGCAAGTTTAGATCCTGCTACTGGAAATATGGCAATAGAACTTATTGATAAGATTAAGAATACTTCAGATAAGACAGTTATAATAATTGAACACAGACTGGAAGAAGTTCTTCATTCTTCAGTAGATAGGATTATAGTTGTCAGCAATGGAGAAATAGTAAGTGACAGTACGCCAAATGAACTGCTTAGTTCAAATATTTTGAAAGAAAATGGAATAAGGGAACCTCTTTATGTAACAGCATTAAAATATGCAGGCTGTACCATAGATGAAGATTTAAATCCACAAGATATAAATAAGATAAATATTGAAAGAGTTTCAGAAAATATTCAGAGATGGTTTAACAGCACAGAAATTAAGGAAAAAGAAACATCAGATGACAATATATTGGAAGTTAAAAATCTTACTTTTAAATATAATAGCAGCAAGGAAATTTTATCAGATGTATCATTTAGCATAAAAAGAGGGGAAATGGTAAGTATCCTAGGAAGAAATGGTGCAGGAAAATCTACTATTTCAAAGCTTATCTGTGGTTTTTATAAACCTGAAAGCGGAAGCATCCTCTTTGAAGGAAAAGACCTTAAGGATTCTTCAATAAAAGAACGTGCAGAAAAGATTGGAATGGTCATGCAGAATCCAAATCAGATGATATGTAAGACTATGATTTTTGATGAGGTTGCATTTGGACTTAGAATAAGGAACTTCAGTGAGGAAGAAATAAAGGAAAGAGTATTTGAAACACTTAAAATATGCGGACTATATGAATTCCGTAACTGGCCGTTATCTGCATTAAGCTTTGGGCAGAAGAAAAGGGTGACTATTGCATCAATACTTGCACTCAATCCAGAAGTTATAATACTTGATGAACCTACAGCCGGGCAGGATTTTAAGCATTATACAGAAATAATGGAATTCTTAAAAGAATTGAATAAAAAAGGTGTAACTATAATAATGATTACACATGATATGCATTTAATGCTTGAATACACTGACAGGGCTATTGTATTATCTAAGGGAAAAAAGATTAAAGAAGATACAACAGCAGATATTCTTACAGACGAACATGTTATAATTGAAGCAAATTTAAGGGAAACATCTTTATATACATTGGCTTTAAAATGTGGAATTAATGATCCTAAGGAATTTGTAAGAAAGTTCATAGAAGAAGACAGGAGGATTAGAAAATAATGAATGAAGCAATGCTTGAGTATACAGAAATAGATTCTCCTATACATAAGCTTACAGGAGCAACAAAATTAATATGTCTGTTATTATGGTCATTAATTTCCATGCTGACTTATAATACATATGTGTTAGTTTTTATGGTTTTATTTAGTTTTGTAATATTTAAAATGTCCAAGATAAAATTTAGACAGATATCATTTGTATTTTACTTTATTCTTGTATTTTTACTCATAAATAATATTGCAATATTTATCTTTTCACCATATGAAGGTGTTCAGATTTATAATAGCAGAACTGATTTATTCCACATAGCTGGTCCATATACAGTTACAGCAGAGCAACTGTTTTATCAGTTTAATGTTACATTGAAGTATTTTTCTATTATACCAATAGCATTAATATTTATGGTAGCAACAAACCCTAGTGAATTTGCAGCTTCACTTAATAAAATCGGTGTGAATTATAAGATAGCATATTCTGTATCCATTGCATTAAGATATATTCCAGATATTCAGCATGAATATAGCGATATTTCTTTTGCACAGCAGGCACGAGGTATAGATATGTCAAAGAAAGCAAAACTATCAGAAAGAATTAAAAATTCAACTGCTATATTAATGCCGCTAATTTTTTCAAGCCTTGA
The DNA here is from genome assembly GCA_023399035.1 of Bacillota bacterium. Lineage (GTDB taxonomy): Bacteria > Bacillota > Clostridia > Clostridiales > Clostridiaceae > Clostridium. The sequence goes on from JAEWQX010000164.1 coordinate 29,300, forward strand.
AAGAATAGAAACAATAAGCAGTGCTATGGAACTTAGAGCATTTGGTAATAAGAAGAAAAGAACATGGTATAATGAACGAGACTTCAAGAAAAATGATTATTTAGCTATGGGAGTATTATTCACGTTATTGTTAGTTTCGTTATTTATATCTATAAAGAGCGGAAGCAGATTTTACGATCCTTTCATATAGGAATCAAAATGAATATGTAAAAGATTTATGTTATTTATTATAAAACATTAATATTACTGTTTATTATTAATACTGAATGGCAGGATTTTATATTTATTAAGATTATACTGTAATATATGTGAATAAAAATAATATAGTTATTAAGAAGGGGCTGTATCAAAACAAGTTTGATACTAGCCGATGAAAAAAGAGAATTCAAAAATAAATTTGAATTCTCTTTTTTGCGCATAATATTAACATGAAAACAAATAATATTATACCTATTCATCAAA
>JAEWQX010000169.1 GCA_023399035.1 Bacillota bacterium
CGCAACGCCCGTCTGTAAAGGGTTTCGTCCCATACCTCGTTAAACTCCCTGTGCCGCTCGTCCCATTAGAAAAGATTCCTGTTCCTGCGCTCCATCTGCCGAAACTCCATAAAGAACTGTTCCGACACTTCCAACTCGTGGGATTTGCCCTGCCCGTCCTTAAAGCTGATAAAATACCTTGTGCCGCTTTCCGTGGATTCCTCCCGAAGCGTGTATGCCTTAACCCTGTATGCCATCCTGTTGTCCTCCTGCAAAAAATGAGTGAGGGGATTTCCATCCCTCACCCAGTAGCCCGCAGGATGGCAGGCTGTTTTAGAAGCTATAAAATTTTCCGCAGCTTCTTCCGCAGATGGTCTAACCTCGCATAGATGGCACCAGTCGTCAAATGCACAAGCGGGGCAATCTCCTTTGTGGAATACCCCTGCATTTTCAGCAGGACGATTTTCAAGGTACGCCCGTCCACCGTGACTAATACTTGATAGAGATTTTCGCTCTCAATCTCTTCCAGTAACTCCGCAACCGTACCCACTTCCGCCTGCCGCTCCCTGCCTGCCATGTCCTCAAGATATTCCGCAACGTCATTCGTCCATCGGTAAAACCGCCTGTTGGAATTGAAGTCTGCCCTGTCCGCCATGCGTATCTGCTCAATGGTCGCTTCATCAACGCCGCACTCACGCAGCAGCTTTTCCTCCGCTTCTTTCCAGATACGCCATTTCCTGTCCTCCCGTCCGTGGTTGTATGCCATTCTTACTTCCTCCAATCAGAATTGATTGAGAGGGCAGAGAAAAGCCCCCTCATCTTCCCAAAGGAAAAAACAAGGGGGCTGAACGCCTTAAATTTTAATTTTCTATTATCTTTCTTAGTTTTATTAGGATTCTGGCTTTGCGTTTGTTTACAACGCTCTGGGTTATGCCCAACCTCGCCCCGACTTCACGCTCGGAAAGTCCGTCAAAAAAGATTGCCTGTATCAGCTCCTGTTCACTATCCGACAGCAAAGGCAGGGCGGCTTTCAGCCTGTCCACCATGACCGCATTGACAACGGTTTCTGCAATGTCCACCGCTTCATCAGTGATAAAGTCCAGAGGATTCCCCTCGCTGTCCGTAAATCCGTCGAGAGATAGCAGTCTATTCTTTGTATCTAATTTTTGCAGATAACGCCACCGTTCCTTGTCACGGTAGAAGTCTGTGTATTGCTCCCTCACGACTTCAAGCAGACAGCCTTGAATGGGGATAAACAGCTTGTCCATATAGGTCTGGTCGGATTCCCTGCAACGGCAGAACTCCGTGTAGGATAATTCCACATAGCCGCCACTTTCTCTGATATATACCTTTCTTGGTGCATATTTCACCATAAATACCTCCCATCTGAATTTTTGAAATGTAAAAAATCCAGATGGAGAGGCGGAGAACGACACCGCATATCAGAAACAGCCCTACGGCACTTTCCAACAAAAATCGACAAAAGAAAAACCGCAAAGGCTCTGTGACCTTTACGGTTATAGGAAATAGTAATTCTATTGTATGGAGATTGTACTTCTACTTTCAAGGTGAGAAGTACCGTTGCACTGGCAGAAATTTTTTTAACTGGTTTCCTGCCGTTCTCTGATATGCTATGTATTGATAAATTTTGCTTCGTATGAGCAGATAGATAACTGCCCGAAAAAAGGACATAAAAAAATCCCTCCAAATTTAAAAACAAATTCAGAGGGTAATTTAGGGTATAACAAAATAACCCACCCGAATATCGTTTTTTTTATTTGGTGAGTTTGTTCTTTCAAATACGAAACAAAAAGAGCCGATGATTCGTGAATTGTTCCACAATTTCATCGGCTCTGCGTCTTAAGCGTCTGGCTCTTTGATGACAGTTATCTTCAAGTTGTCAACTTTAATCAATCTTTCTTGTCTGCATTTTGGACAATAAAGGGGATAATTCTCCAAAACAGTGTCCTTCCTAATTTTATTACGGGTTTTGCTCCCACAAACAGGACACAATATCCATTCGCATTTCATCATAATTAGTCTCTAATCCTTTCAAATCTCATTTTATATGACTTTTGCAAGCTGTTAAGCTAACTTGTGGAACATATGCCGAACCTTATCTATACGGCTATTCGGGCGGCGGGGTTGGCAAATAAATTTACCAATAGCTGGCTGGTATCCTTTTAACTCTGTCAAGCAGACTCCCTGCCCATTTGTGAAATAAGTTAAATCGTTCCTGTATTCTTGAATACATCTAGCAGGGATTTCTCCTTTCAGAATGACCTCGTCATTCTTTATCTGAGTACTTACAATATCTGCACAATACCTTGGAGCATCATGATACGCCCGTGAGAGATATTCCTGCGGTGCATAAATTTCAAAGTGGAGATATGGCTCTAATAGTTCTGTCCCTGCTTTTTTTAAAGCCTGCTCCAATACGATAGGGGAAAGCAGCCGAAAGTCTGCGGGGGTACTTACAGGACTATAATACAATCCATATTCAAAACAGATTTTACAGTCTGTCACTTTCCATCCATACAGCCCCTGCTCGCAGCCATAAAGAACCCCCTCCATAACCGCATTTTGGAACGATTGATTTAAATATCCAAGTGAAACTCTGCTTTCATACTGCACTCCGCTTCCAATAGGGAGCGGCTCTATGGACAACCCGACAGAAGCCCAGAAAGGATTTGGCGGGACTTCTATGTGGATGGTATATTCTGCTTTTCTAAGCGGTCTTTCCATATATATAACAGTAGGCTCTTTTATTTCTGCCTCCACATGATATTTTTCCTCAAGGATGGCACAAATGACTTCCATCTGCACATTCCCCAAAAAAGAAAGTATAATCTCATGCGTTGTAGTATCCACATAATATTTTAAAAGAGGGTCGCCATCTGAAATTTCTGTAAGTGCCCCAAGCAATATTTCCAGCTGTTCAGATTTCTTTACTGCAATCGTTGTTTGGAGCATAGGGAGAGGATTTTCAATAAATTTTCTCTGCGGCAACAGTATTTCGTTCCCCAAAATACTGTTTAGCTGCAAAACATCATTTGGTAAAATTACAATATCACCAGAGCAGGCTGTATCGGATGAATATAATTCACCGTTTGTCGGAACATACATCTCTGTGATTTTTATTTTCTCTTTTTCAGATATTCTAATAACATCCCTCAAATGCAATGTTCCGCTATATATACGCACATAAACAAAACGCCGCCTTTTCTCTGAATATTCAATCTTAAAAACCTGCCCGCATAATTCAGATTGACCTTCAGGCGTTGATGAATAAAATTTACTGGCAATTACTTCTATAAGCTGCCGAATCCCCAGATTGTTTTTAGCGCTTCCGTGATAAACGGGAAATAACGTTCCGTTTTGGAATCTCCTGTTTTCTTCCTGTTCCAGTTCTGACATTTTAAACGGTTTCCCTGACATATATTTCTCTAATAGTTCATCGTTTCCCATAATTACCGCATCCCACTGTTCCATATCGTCATTGTCCGTTACATTTATATGGGGATGCTGCCCAACCTTTTGCTTCACTATAATTTCCGAAGAAAGCTTTGCTTTCATTTCCCGATATACCATTGGCAAATCAATCCCCTCTTGGTCAATTTTATTGATGAAAAAAATTGTCGGAATCTTCATTATCTGTAGTGCATGAAACAGTATACGGGTCTGTGCCTGTATGCCATCCTTTGCAGAAACTAATAATACTGCTCCGTCTAATACGGATAAAGAACGGTATACTTCCGCCAAAAAATCCATATGGCCTGGCGTATCTATAATGTTGACTTTTACATCCTCCCACTGAAAAGATGTCACTGCTGTCTGGATAGTGATTCCCCTTTGACGCTCCAAATTCATTGTATCTGTCCTTGTTGTGCCTTCATCTACGCTCCCTAGTTCTGCAATTGCACCACTGGTATACAATAAACTTTCCGTTAATGTTGTCTTTCCTGCGTCAACGTGAGCCAGAATGCCTAAGTTAATTATTTTCATGTGATTTTCCTCCTATCAACACCCAAAAAAGGGCATAAAAATACCCAGTGATAAATACTCCTATCACTGGGTAAATAACTCCAATAGCCCCAAAACACTTATATGTTTTCGGGCATATAAAATTACATGATAAAAGTATTCTTAAACTGGGTACAAAAAACTAAGCCCCATATTAAAAGTGAAACGGGACTGCTACTTTTTGTTCCCACTATCAAATTGACAGTTTATTTAAGAATACCTTGCCGCATATTTATTA
>JAEWQX010000190.1 GCA_023399035.1 Bacillota bacterium
AAAACAGAGGAAGTTGTAACAAGCAATTTGCTAAAAGGATCAGATTTAAAGAAAATATATGAAATTTCTAAGGAACTTGATATAAATATTCATGCATTTTCATTAAAGGAAGGTTTAATTACTCCTAAAATGAGTCAGTATACTCAACATGAATGTGATATAAATGGAATAGAAGCTGTTATTAAAGATTTTAATGAGATTAATGATGATGAAGATATAGTTAAAGTTATGATGATCGACCCTCAGGAAAAGCTTGATTCAGCAATAGCAAAGCTCCCAAAGGATTTATATGATAAATACAGTGTATTTAAAAGTGCACCTTTCTTTTTAGAATTTACAAATAAAGAAGTTGATAAAGGAAAGGGATTAAAAAAACTAGGAGAATATTTAGGAATAAAGCAGGAAGAAATTATAGCATGTGGTGATGCTGGAAATGACTTATCTATGGTTAAGTATGCAGGCTTAGGTGTTGCAATGGAGAATGCAACTGATGATGTTAAAGAGGCAGCAGATTATATAACTCTATCTAATGATGAAGATGGAATAGCCCATGTTGTAAATAAATTTATTTTGAATGCATAATAGGTTATAACAAATTATACGATGATACCCCATTACAATATATTTTTATTAATATATTGTAATGGGGTATCATCATTTTGCTTAAATTATTTGAAACAAAATAATCTTTTGAAAAAGCTTATATGTTCTTGTTCTTTAGCTATTTCATTTTGTACGTAATATGCTTTATAGATAATATCTTTAGTTTTTTTCAATTTGATTCGATAACTTAATTTCCAGTTCATTAAGTTGTTTGGATTGTTCTTCTGAAATTATTTTTACAAAATCTTTAATAGATGCAGTTGTTGATTCTTTAATAAAAGTTTCATCATTATCTAAGGATAATTTATCACAATAATCATGAATTTGTTTTATAGACATACCTTTATTTTTTAATTTCACAAGAAATTCCAGTTTGTCTAAGTCAGCATTAGTATAACGGAATTGTTTGTTTACAATTTCGATTTTTAAAATATCATCAAAAATATTAGTATAATATCTAATCTTGCTGTCATCTTCATTTAGCAATGCAGCAACTTGTGATAATGTGTAATAAGGCATGTCCCCTCTCTTGGTACTTTTAAATTCTATAATGTTCTCATCTACAACATTAATAAAATTATCATTATTCTTCATACTCTAAAATCCCCCTAATATTCAACTATCTCTATATTTACGTCAAAAAAACTTTAAAAGCGACAAATTATATTATAAAATGATAGTATGGTAAAAATTATAACAAATATATAATAATATATAAATAGATTAATTTGTAGAAAAATAAGGAGAGTTTATATGGAAAAAAGTAAGATGTTATTAATTGGATTAGGACAGGGTGCTGGAAATATAGTAGACGGGTTGTTAAGTAAGAACAAAAGATATAATGGGTTATTTTTTAATAGCAGTGTATTTGATATTAAACCATTAAAAATGCTGTAATGGATAAAAACGTATATCTATATCCTGGCACTGATGGATCTGGAAGAGATAGAAACAAATCCAAGGAAATGATAAAAGATAATATCAATGCTATAGGAACATTACTTAGAAAATATCCACAAACAGAGTCAGTTGTAATATTTTCTACAATGGCAGGTGGGACAGGCTCTGGTGCAATAAAAACTTTTATACAAATAGTTAAGGCTGCAATTCCTTCAACAAAGATAAATGTTGTAGGTATATTACCTAGTTTAAAAGAAGATGAGCTTGCATTTAAGAACACAATTGAATGCTGGAATGATATTAACAGTGTTATGGATTTAATCAATGATGTTAAATTTGTAGATAATAACAAAAGAAATACATATAAAGAGATAAATAAGGAAGTTGTTGATAGTTTAGATTTATCTTACAATATAATAGGAATTCATCCAGATGGAAACATTGATAATAAGGATTCATTCAGAATAAATACAGCTGATGGAACAGGACTTATTTTAAAATTATATGATGGTGTAAAAGATGCAAGAACAGCAGTAGACCTGGCTATAGAAAATAGTGTTTTTGTACAGCCTGATACATATGATTGTGATTATCTTGGAATAAATCTTAAAATAGATGGATATGATGCAAATGAAGTTGCTAAATGCTTTGAGGTATATAAAAGCACATATAACATATAATAATACTCATAATATAGTAGTATTAGGTGGATGTGAAACACCAGTAGAAGCAATAAAACTTATTAAAATGTCACTGGATGAAAAAAATAGAAGAAAATCAGCAAGAAGCAAAAAGAGAAGTGTAATGATAAACATAGATGAGAATAAAGAAGAAAATATGATTGACGACAATGTAGGATTAGATGCATTACTTGAAGAAGATTTTCGATTTTAAATAAAAAATACTTAACAAAGAAACTCTAACAAATATTTAATTATTTAGTTGGAGTTTTTGTTTTAGAAAATATAATAAGATTTAAAAATATGAAATAAAAAACATTTATTTTACACAGTAAAAATAAATTATAGTAGGAAAGTTAAGAGTATACAAATAATTTCTATGCAAATAATATAAATATGAAGATTTTATGTTTTGCATAGAGGAGGAATTGGAGTGAAAGTAATTGTAATAGGATGTACACATGCAGGAACAGCGGCTATTGTAAAATTGAAAGAATTACATCCCGATTATGAAATTGTTGTATATGAAAAAAATGATAATGTTTCATTTTTATCATGTGGTATAGCTTTAAGTGTTGGTGGTGTAGTTACAGAACCAGAAAAATTATTTTATAATTCCCCAGAAAATTTATCTAATCTTGGTATAAAAACAAACATGAATCATGAAGTTACCAATATAGATTTTGATGATAAAAAAATAAAGGTAAGAATACTTGAAAGTGGAGAAGAATTTGAAGATAATTACGATAAACTCATATTGACGTTTGGATCATGGCCAGTTGTTCCTAGATTTGAAGGCGGAGATCTTGGTAATATATTATTATGTAAGAATTATGACCATGCAAAAAATATAATTGCTAAGAGTCATGATGCTAAAAAGGTAGTAGTTATAGGAGCAGGATACATAGGTGTAGAACTTGTTGAAGCATTTGAAATGAAAGGCAAAGATGTAACTCTGATAGATACTGCAGAGAGAATCATGTCTAAATATTTAGATAAAGAATTTACTGATATTGCGGAAGATGAATTTAGAAGCCATGGAATTAAACTTGTACTTGGAGAAAGAGTACAAAAATTTGATGGAAATGGAATGGTTTCAAAGGTTGTTACTGATAAAGGTGAATATGAATGTGATCTTGTTATCCTATGTATAGGATTCGTTCCTAATAATATGCTTGTAAAAGATAAGATTAAAACATTGGAAAATGGTGCTATAGTAATAGATGAATATATGAGAACAAGCATAAAGGATGTGTTTGCTGCAGGAGACTGCTGCAGTGTTATTTATAATCCTGCGGAAGATATAAGATATATACCTCTTGCAACAAATGCAGTAAGAATGGGAACTTTGGTTGCAATTAATATAAATGAACCCAAAATAAAATATATGGGAACACAAGGTACATCAGGAATCAAGATATATGATCAATGTATAGCTTCTACTGGTCTTACAGAAGAAGGTGCAAAAATGACTACAAAGTATAATATTGACTCAGTATTGGTAACTGATAATTATAGACCTGAGTTTATGCCTACTTACGAACCTGTTACATTAAAAATAGTATTTGATAAGGATTCAAGGAGAATACTTGGAGGTCAGATAATTTCTAAAATTGATCTTACACAATTCATGAATACATTATCTGTGGTAATTCAAAATAGAATGACAATTGAAGAACTAGCAATGACAGACTTCTTCTTCCAGCCACATTTCAATAAACCTTGGAGTCTGCTAAACATAGCAGCATTGCAGGCAATAAAATAAAGAATTTAAGTTCAGCATATATACTTTTATTAATATATATGCTGTTTATTTTTTGTTTAAGTCAATATAAAGAACATATCCTTATAGTTGGAAAATAATGTTTAAATGTGATAAGATATATTATAATTATATGATGTAATGAAGCACTATTTGAGGGGAGTGTTTGAAATGAATTTTGAATTGATAGAAATAGATAACAGCACAGAAAATAATGCATGTTTTCCTGACTTTTTTGATGACTGCAATCCGACTAATGATGAAGACTGTATGCCTAATGGGTATCCAGATCCAGATGACGGGGAATAATTATAGTCTATGGGCACATATGTAGGTCTTAGGGAAAATATAGTATTGGTTAATGGTGCAAAAAGAGGCTTAATTCAGGATTTACATAAGAAAAAGATTTATTCTATAGATGAATTATCAAAGAAGTACCTTAATGAACTTCTAAGTGGTTCATCTTTAAATAATATATTATTTAATATGGATGAGAATATAGCAGAGGAATTTAAAAATTATCTTGATGATTTAAAAGAAAAGGAATTGATTTATTATTCAGATAATAAAACTGCAGGAAGTTCAATTAGTAAAGAAAAATTAGTAAGAACTGATCTTAAATCAGTATGGCTTGAACTGCGAAGGGCCTGTAATTTAAACTGCTGCCATTGTTATTTAGATTCTAGTATTGAAAGTGATTCCAATTTAAATATCCTTACATTGAAAGAATGGATTTCATTAATAGATGAACTTGAATCATATTCTCTTGAAAGAATAATATTGATTGGCGGGGAGCCGCTTCTATTTGATAATATAAATAAACTCATAGAATATATAAGAAAAAAATTTAAATCTATAGAAGTGATTTTGTATTCTAATCTCACTTTATTAAATAACAGCAATATTGACTGTATACGAAAAAATAATGTAAAAGTAATTACATCAATCTATTCAAATATTCCAAAAGTACACGATATAATAACGAGGAGAAAAGGTAGTTTTTTATAAGACAGTAGCAAGCATAAAAAAATTAAGAGATTTAAATGTATATGTAAAAGCAAATACTACTATATCAAAATATAACATAGACAATATTTATGATATAGGAGAATTTACATATAAATTGACAGGAATACGTGGAAAGTTTGATATAGTAAGGGATGTAGGAAGTTCAAAAAAAGATCTGGTACCAAAGATATTAAATGAAAAATTATCAAGGGTAAGAAAAAAAGCAAAATTTAAGGGGATAAACAAAAAAGAGTTCATAAAGAACTATTCTGGGAATACGTGCTGGCAGGGAAAATTAAATATTACATGTGATGGTAAAATTGGTCCATGCATAATGGGAAATAATTATGTAAATACTGAGTACAATATTAGAACTCATAATTTAATTGAAATTATAGAAGATTATATTATTCCTGAATTTTGGATCATATCTAAGGATTATATAGATGAATGCAGAGATTGTGAATACAGGTATGTGTGCAGTGACTGCAGGCCTGTATGTTCAGAAAAAGGCAATATATATGCAAAAGGTGGGCTTTGTACATATAATCCTTATCTTGGTGTTTGGGGAAATTTATAATTGTATTATTTTAGGGGGGAATAAACAGCTATGAGGCTGGTTCCAATTGAAAATGTAAGACCTAATACTGTATTAGGAAAGACAATATATGATATAGATGGCAAGCTTCTTTTAAGAGCTGGAGTTGTTTTAAGAGAAAATACCATAGAAAAGATAAAAGAGATAAATATTTTATCAATATATATAGTTGATAAATACAGTAACGAGGAAATTGAAGATATTATAAAGCCGGAAATAAGGCAGAAAGCTATTATAACTATTAAAGAGGCCTTTTCTAATATAGGAAGGCTCAATAGAGGAAATCCGTTTAGAAATAGTGAAAAAGATTATACATGGCAGGAACAAAGCTATTTTTATAATATAGGAAAAATGGCAGAAAACATAATAGAGGATATATTAAACAGAAAGGATATAGTTTTGGCTTTAGTAGATATACGGAGTATGAACAACTATACCTATTCTCATTCTGTAAATGTAGCTGTTATTTCTCTTACTATAGGGATTGCACTTAAGTTTCCAAAGAAAAAATTAGAAGCATTATGTATAGGAGCTCTTATACATGATATAGGCAAGTCGCTTCTTCCAAAAAGAATGATGGATAAAGAAAGTGAGTTTACAAGTGAGGAACTTGAGCTGTTAAAGCACCATCCAAGGCTTGGATATAAATACTTATCAAGTACCTACAATGTAAATAGCTTAAGTAAACTAATTGTACTTCAGCATCACGAAAGACCAGACGGACTTGGGTATCCAGATGGTCTTACAGACGAAAATATTCTGGATTTAAGCAAGATTGTCAGTATAGCTGATGCTTATGATAATCTGTCTACTGACCTTCCAGGAAAGAGGGCAATGTTTCCAAGTGATGTTTTAGAATATTTAATGTCTAATGCAGGAACACTATTTGATTATTATTTAATAAGCGTATTCTGCAGGATTGTAATACCTTTTCCGAAGGGTACTATAGTTAAGCTGAGTACTGAGGAAATTGCCAGAGTTGAAGAAACAGTTCCTAATTTCCCGCTTAGACCTATTTTAAGAATAATAAAAGGTCCAAGAGAAAGCAGGGTAGGAAGCAGGATTTCTTTATTAGAAGAACTTTCAATAGTTATTACAGAAATAATATATGAAATGGATTAAAAGAATAGTTTAGGAATTATAAATCCCCTAAACTATTCTTTTTACATACTATTTATTCTACTATATCTATAAATTTAAAATTAGTTACATCAAATAATCCTTTGTCAGTTATCTTGATTGATGGAATAACTGGCAGTGATAAAAATGACAGAGTTAAAAATGGATTAAAGTCAATATCTGGAGCAACTATTTTTATACTGTCATGAAGATTTTTTAGTTCAGATTTAATTTCATCATAAGACCTTTCAGTCATTAGCCCACCTATTTCAAGTTTGAGTGAAGAAAGTACTTTTCCGTTATCTACTATAATTATACCTCCGCCAAGCCTTTGCAGTTCCTTTGCAGCAAACATCATATCATTGTCACTTGTTCCTGCAATTATCAGGTTATGAGAATCATGAGCTATAGTTGTAGCAATAGCACCTGATTTAAGATGTAGACCTTTTAATATTCCAAGGCCTATATTTCCAGTAGCTTTATGCCTTTCTATTACTGCTATCTTAACAAGGTCTTTGTTTATATCAGATTCAAAGTTAAAAGTAACATAGTTATCTGATTTTGTCTTAATATTTAAATCATTTATATGGTATTTTAAATGGATGCTTTCAAGTTTGTTTGGTATTATTTCTATTATATTTATTTTTTGTGATGATGTTAAAGGAATAGAAACCTTAAAACTATCAGCAGATATATCTGGAAGATTTATTGAATTTTTTACTTTTAAATTTTTAACAGTATTATTAGAAGAATTATCATTTATATTTTTTAGTTCACCGTTTTCTACTGTAAGGACACCATTTTTATAGACTCTATTTATCTTAAAATTATTTAAATCATCCAGAATGATAAAGTCTGCAATGTATCCAGGGGCAATAGCGCCCTTATTTCTCAGATTATATAAAATAGAAGTGTTAATTGATGCCATTGAGATGGCTGTTTCAGGTTTTAAGCCAAATTTTATAGCTTCGACTATTGAAGTGTTTATAGAACCATTAATAATTAAATCGTCAATATGTTTGTCATCAGTACATAATGAGAATCTGGAGCTGTTGCTCTCATTAACAGCAGGAAGAAGTTCTTTAAGATTTTTTGCTACAGTACCTTCTCGTATTAATACATGCATTCCTCTGCACACTTTTTCAAGAGCTTCATCTTTTGAAATACATTCATGGTCTGTTGATATGTTAGCGCATCTATATGAATTTGTCATCATAGGAGTAAGACCAGCACCATGTCCATCTATAACTTTATTATTTTTTAGGGCGTCATAAAGTTTATCAATTACATCTTCGTGACAGTTGATGACACCAGGATAATTCATGACTTCAGCAAGACCTAATATTCTTTCATTTTCATATAGAGGTAAAAGATCTTTTGCAGATAGTACGGCACCTGAATTTTCAAATTCTGTTCCAGGCACACAGGATGGAAGCATGAAATACATATCAAATGGAATATTTTCAGAAGAATCAAGCATGAACTTAATGCCTTCAAGTCCGAGTACATTGGCAATTTCATGAGGATCTGTAATTACAGAAGTAATACCGTTTAAAAGAGCAACTTTATAATATTCTGCTGGAGAAGTTAAACTAGATTCGATATGGCAGTGGGCATCGATAAGCCCAGGACACATATATTTACCAGTTCCGTCAAATGTAATTTCACCTTGATAATCTCCTATACCAACAATATAACCGTTTTTTATACCTACAGAATCAATAAAGATATTTTTATTAAAAACATCGATTATGTTTATGTTCTGTATCACTAAATCACACTTTATTGATTTAGTGGATGCTTTGATTTGTTCGATGAATGTTTCTTTTGTCATGATAAAATCCTCCTACTAATATAGAATACTTTAACAGACAGTCAGTCTATAAAATAATGTTATATGTTATGTTACATGAGCTCATTTTATACTTATCAGCATATATCATCGTATTCCTAAAAAAATTATTTTTTCTATTATAGTAGACATGAATATGGATGTCAAAATAAGGAAAGGTTTTCATAAATAAAATTATCAAAAGCATAAAAAACATTAGATTAAAATAAAGATATTTAATCTAATGTTTTAAAATATTATAATATATTAAATAAATTCAATACATGTTGGACAAGGGATATTTAAAGAATTTAAAAAAGTCAAAGATCCAGTTGATGAATTTATGGAAAAAACAGAGATATTATCTGATTTTTCATTTGCTGCAAATAAGAAGTTTCCACTAGGATCTATTTGGAAATCTCTTGGAGAATTACCGTAGCACGAAATTGTCTCTAAGAATTTTAATCTGCCATCTGAAGGATTAATTGCAAATAGATTTATAGAATTATTTCCTCTGTCAGATGTGTATAGGAATTTTTTATTTGGATGAATTCTTATTGCAGCACCACTTTTAGTACCATCATATTTTTCTGGAAGACTGCTTATCTTTTGAACATTTTCTAAAACAGTATCTGATGATGGGGTATATTTAAAAATGAATATTTCAGAACTTAATTCACTTAATACATAAATATATTTGGAATTAAAATAGGTTATATGTCTTGGTCCAGTTCCTTTTGGGAATGAATAACTTAGTTCTGACCTTTCTATTAATTTATTATCTGCCAATTCATATACATTCAATTTATCAAGACCCAGCTGAGATGAAAGGATGAATTTTCTATCAAAAGTAAACACTCCACAATGAAAATGTGGATTTTTAATCATATTATCATCGCAGTCAGGCGACATGTGTTTAGCAATAGAAGGATAATTAAGTATGATTCCTTCTAATGTGTTATAAACTATCATTTTATTTTCATGATAATTTGAAGAAATTAATATTTGATTGTCATTACATATGCTTATATGGCAAGGCTGCTTTTCTTCAGAAAGATTATAATTAATAAGATTTAATTTATCCTGTTCCTGCCAGTATTTAAATGATATTACCCCCGCTTTATCATTTATTTTGCAAGAGGAATAGAGTATATGTCTTTCATGATCAATTGCGAGATAGGTCGGATTTTCTATTTCATAGGCTAAATCAATCTTTTCTACCTCTTTTGAATTTCGATTAAAGTTTATTCTATATATTCCTTTGCTGTCTCCATTAGTATACGTGCCTATATAAGCTGTTATTATATTCTGATGTAATACCATGATGTATGCCCCCTTTATATCTGTATATACGGTAAGTATATCATAAATTAAAAATATAGTGATTTATTCGCAATACTTACTATTTTAGTAAAATTGAAAAATGATGAAAAAATATAAAGAAATAAAATAGATTGTTAAAAAAATATTAATAATAATATTAAAATATCATGATAATGAGCTAAAATTTAATCAATAAAAACTATACATAATAAATGTTACGACTTTAGGTTTTATATTGAGTAAAATTAATAAAAATACAATAAGTAAAACATTAAGTTGATAAGTAGGCAAATTTTGATATATAATGATAAATAGTGTATAAAGCAATAAGCATAATTAATGAAAGGGGAGTTAGGAATGCCAATAAAAATTCCTAGGGAATTACCAGCATTTAAAGTTTTAAGTGATGATAATATATTTGTAATGAATAATGAAAGGGCAGATACTCAGGATATACGACCTTTGAGGATTGCAATACTGAATTTAATGCCTAAGAAAATAGTGACAGAAAATCAGCTTTTAAGATATCTGTCAAATACGCCTCTTCAGGTTGAAATAAAACTGATTCAAACAAAAAGCTATACATCTCATAACACACCTGTAGAGCATCTTGAAAAGTTCTATAGCTATTTTGATGAGATAAAGCATGAAAAGTTTGATGGACTTATAATAACAGGAGCACCAGTAGAAAAGATGAAATTTGAAGATGTGGCTTACTGGGATGAACTTACAAAGATAATGGATTGGAGCAATACTAATGTGTTTTCTACGCTTCACATATGCTGGGGTGCTCAGGCAGGTCTTTACTATCATCATAACGTTCCAAAGTATGATCTTGATTCAAAGATGTTTGGCGTATTTTCGCATTGGGTAAATGATGAAAAGGCTGATCTTACAAGAGGATTAAGCGATATATTCAATGCACCTCATTCAAGACATACAGAGGTGAAGAGGGAAGATATAGAAAAAGATAAGGATCTTGAAATATTATCGGAATCAGAAGAAGCAGGGGTATTTATAGTAGCAACTAGAGACAGAAGAAAAGTATATATTACAGGTCATCTTGAATACGATAGAAATACACTTAAGGATGAATATTTAAGAGATCTTGAAAAGGGAGATAAGATTGCATTACCTAAGAATTACTTCAAAAATGATGATCCAAATGAGAAACCAAGTCAGACATGGAGAGGAAGTGCAAATATAGTTTTTGGAAATTGGTTAAATTATTGTGTTTATCAAAATACTCCTTATAATCTTAATGAATTATAAAATTATATAGTCTGAAAAATACAGCAGCTGTATAGCTTATTTAAATAAGCATACAGCTGCTATTGTTTCTATAATTAATATAAGCGGAACTCCAAGTGTAAATTTCAAATGCTTTGTTTTATGTCTAAAAATATACATTCCGAAAAACATACCAATAGAACCTCCAATTATTGATATGAATATCAATGTTTTTTCAGGAATACGCCATTCTTTATGGATAGCACGGCTTTTATCAATAAACATTATAAGAAATCCAATTATATTTATTATTAATAAATATATAAATAGTGTTTTATACATGATTTTCTCCCCATGATAAATTAAATTTAAAATAATTATATCACAGTTCTTTTATGAAAGTATTATATTATTGTAATATTAACCTAATAAACAAAGGCATAATCAGCCGCCAAGGGTAACATCCTGACTGTCATACCATGATAATGCTTCATAAAAATCTTCTTCTTTAAAAGAAGGCCAGTAATTATCAAGAATATAAAAATCAGAATATACGGATTGTGCAGGAAGAAATCCGCTAAGTCTTCTTCTGCCACCCCACCTTATTATTAAATCAATTCTTGAGATATCTTTTGAATGCAGGTATGGTATTATACCGCTTTTTGGCAGTGCAGCATTCTTAAGAAGATTTAAGTCCCATTCCCATCCATAGTTTATTAAGAAGTTAACTTTTATTCCGCCAGTACCAAATTTTTTCCTTTCTGTGTACTGCATTAATTCTTTTGGGAAACATGATGAATTTGTATTGCCTAAAACTAGAATTTCACAGTTTTCCTTTGTCATAAGTTCAACAGATTCTATGCAGGCTTTTGTAAAGGCAGTCTTCTGCTGCATAGGTCTTTTTGTATTATCTACAGTAAATCCATAAAAGGTAACTTCTTCAACATTTTCTTTCTCGCATAGTTTAAAGACCTGAAGTCCAGGTTCAATTCCATAGCTGTATCCCATGTCTTTAGTCATGTTATTGGATAAAGCCCATCTGCGATTGCCATCAGGTATTATCCCTATATGTTTAGGTATTCTCATAAAGTCATCAGTCCTTTTTATTAATAATCCATATATAGAGTTTCTCCAAATAATATTAAAAGATACACACCTATTAAAAAAGCAGCTATGCTGCAATTAAGAACTTATCACCTATTAAAAAAGCAGCTATGCTGCAATTAAGATCTATTCACATATTAAGAAAGCAGTTATTCATTGATATAGTTGAGAGTTAACAAGTATCAGTTAACAGTTTAATTATGAAATCTCTATGGGGTTTCTAGAGATAATTTGGAGAATATAATATAAAACATAATTTTGTTTAACATTATAAGTAATATTAACCATTGGTTAACAATGCTTAATATTTTATTAATACTGCTTTAATCTAGTAAGGGTATATTTAATTACAGATAGAAGGAGGTATTCAAATTGGGAGAAATTATTTTGAAGAATGTAAAAAAGAGTTATGACAAAGGTACTGATATAATAGAAAACTTAAATTTGAAGATAGAAGATGGAAGTTTTACAGTACTTGTAGGTCCTTCAGGATGTGGTAAATCTACTACGTTAAGAATAATAGCAGGACTTGAAAAGGAAACTGGTGGAGATATATATATTGATGGAAAGCTTATGAATGATGTTGAACCAGGAAAAAGGAATATAGCAATGGTATTTCAGAACTATGCATTATATCCAACAATGACAGTAAGAGGAAACATAGAATTTGGGTTAAAGAATAAAAAAGTGCCTAAAGATGAAATTAAGAAGATTGTAGATGAAATTGCAGAAACAGTAGGGCTTAAGGATTATCTTAATAAGAAACCTCAGAACTTATCCGGGGGGCAGAGGCAGAGAGTTGCACTTGCAAGAGCTATGGTAAAGAAACCAGCAGTATTTTTAATGGATGAACCATTATCAAACCTTGATGCAAAGCTTAGAAATCAAATGAGGGCAGAGCTGATTGAATTGCATAAAAAGCTTAAAACTACATTTGTATATGTAACTCATGATCAGGTTGAAGCAATGTCTATGGGAGATTCAATAGTACTTCTTGAAAAGGGAAAAATAAAGCAGATAGATTCACCTAAGGATATGTATACAAATCCTAAGAATAAATTTGCAGCACAATTTATAGGAACACCGCCAATGAATGTTCTTGAATGTGAAAAAATGACTAAATATAATTTTGATAACAACGCTAAATATGTGGGCTTCAGGCCAGAAAAAGCAAAGATATCAAATAATGCTGATATAGTTCCAGATGATGTATTTAAGCTGAAAGGAAAAATGATTACAAAAGAGATGCTTGGTGCAGAAACCTTATATAAAGTTTCGACAATATATGGAAATGTGGTTGTAAAATTATATGATGATTATAGTGTGACAAATGAAAAAGTTATTATTTATGTTAACAATAGTGATTTGATTTATTTTGATAAAAATGAAGAAAGAATTAATAGCGGCATTTCTGTAAATAAAAATACTTATAAGGATGAGGAAGCAATATGATGATTCTAAAAAAAACAAGACCATACCTAATGATTGCTCCAGCAATAGTAATTTTTCTCGTATTTTCTATATATCCTATCTTGTATATGGGCTACTTGAGTTTTAATGAATGGGATCTTATTAATCCAGTAAAGACTTTCACGGGATTGAGCAATTTTATTGATTTATTCAAGGATGAAACATTTCTGAGGGTAGTAAAGAATTCAGTGGTTTATATGTTTATAACCGTAAGTGTCACCATGATTTTAGGAACATTACTAGCTTTATTTTTAAGCAAGAATACAAAGATAAACAGGATGCTTCAAAGCATAACTTTTGCACCATATATAGTATCAATGGTATCTGTAGCATTTATATGGAAGTGGATAATGGATAGTGATTATGGTCTTTTAAATTATCTTCTCAGCTTTTTAGGAGTAGAAAACATAAACTGGCTTCATGATGAGAAAACTGCACTTCTGTCTTTATGCATAATATCCATATGGAAGAGTCTTGGATATAATGCAATTGTTATCCTATCAGCTTTGAAAGCTGTGCCACAATATATTTATGAGGCAGCCCAGCTTGATGAAGGAAAGCCTTTAGATGTATTCTTTAAGATAACTTTTCCAATGATATCACCATCATTATTCTTTTTAACTATCATGAATATTATAAGCTCATTTAAAGTATTTGAACCAATAGCTTTGATTACAGAGGGTGGTCCATTGAATTCAACAAATACGCTTGTTTATTACATTTATGAATATGGATTTAAATTAAATAAAATTGGGTATGCATCGTCAGCAGGCGTAATTTTGTTTGGAATAATAGGAATATTGACCATTATGTATTTTAAGATGCTTAGCAAAAAAGTCCATTATAGATAGAATGAGGAGGTTATTATGGATATAAGAAAAAGCAGGCCTTTATATAACACTGAAAGAAAAGCTCTAGCAGGAATAGACATGGGAATTTTGAAGATATCAGCATGTAAAGTTTGCAGAGTAGTTATGAGTATACTGATTTTTGCAGTGTTTTTCATGCCATTTTACTGGATGGTGCTCACATCAGTAAAGTCACTTTCAGAAACACTTACATTCCCGCCAACTTTCTTTGCGGAAAGAATTAACTTTGAAAATTTTACAAAGGCATTGAGTTCAGGCCCATTTCTTCAATATACAAAAAACAGTATTATAACTACTACTTCAATTCTAGTATTACAGTTCGTAACAGTGATTCCAGCAGCATTTGCATTTGCAAGATATAAGTTTATAGGTAAAAACTTAAGTTTTGGAGTAATAATGTCAACAATGATGATACCAGCACAGCTTGTTTTTCTCCCAGTTTTTATAATGTTCAGTAAATATAAGATGGTCAACAGCTATGCATCATTGATCCTGCCTTTTGCAAGCAGTGCATTTGGAATATTTATGTTAAGACAGGCATTTATGCAGGTTCCTCAGGAACTTTTAGAAGCGGCAAGGCTTGATGATGCAAGTGAAATGAAAATTATGTTTAAAATCATGCTGCCTATAGCAAAACCTACTCTTATAACTTTAGGATTACTTACATTTATAAGTACTTGGAATGACTATTTCTGGCCCCTTGTTCTTACAACAAAGGATATGATGAGAACTCTGCCTGTAGGAATAGCTGGAATAAGCAAAGTTGATGGAGGGATATCTTACAATATTTTAATGGCTGCAAATATGCTGCTTATTGTACCAATTTTAATAGTATTCTCATTTGCTCAGAAGCATATTATTGAAGCTTTCACTTATATAGGGGAAAAATAATATTTATTATATGAAGATTATAGAAAGATGAGGGAAAAGAAATGAAAAAGAAATTTTTATCATTAATGTTATGTGGATTAATGGGGCTGTCGCTATTTATAACAGGCTGTGGGAGCAGTACAAATGCAGATAATGCAGATAATTCGGGGGTAATAGAGCTTACATACTGGTATACATTTAAAGATAAGATCGGTGAAAACAATGAAGCTCTCGTTAAGGAATTTAATGAATCACAGGATAAAATTCATGTTACTGCTGAATATCAGGGAAATTATGATGAAATAAAAGCAAAGACAAAAGCAGCATTTACTGCAAATGAAGCACCAGATGTTACTATTACAGAAATTGCATCTGTTCCAGAAATGGTCAAAAGCGGAATAGTTGAAGATTTAACTCCTTTTATAGAGAAAGATAATATTGATATAGATGATTTTCATGAAGGGTTGATGAAGAATTCATATATTGATGATAAACTATATGCACTTCCATACTTGAGAAGTACACCTATACTATATATGAATGCAACAATGCTGAAGGAAGCTGGACTTGATCCAAGCGGACCTAAAAACTGGCAGGAGCTTGAAGAGTACTGTAGAGCTGTTACTAAAGGTGATACTATAGGTATGACTTATCCTGTAGATACATGGTTCACAGAAGCATTTTTAGCTCAGATGGGCGGTTCTGTATTAAAAGATGATGATACAAAATCTAATGTTAATACAGATGAAATGATAAAAGGTCTGGAATTTTTAAAGAAGATGAACGATGAAGGAATAATAAAAATTTTAAATGGAACTGATGAAGGAAATGATAAAAAGAAGATTGACTTTAAAAATCAGAAATGTGCAATGTTCTTTTCATCAACAGCAGATTTGACATATAACCTTCAGGTAGCAGAGGAAAGCGGATTTGAATTAAATACAGCATTTATGCCTGCTGGAAATGACTTTGGTGTACCTACAGGTGGATGCAATATGTATATGGTAAGTGGACTTTCAGAAGAAAAGAAACAGGCAGCATGGGAATTCATAAAATTCATGACATCAACAGAAAGAACAGCAGAAGCAAGTAGAAATACAGGATATTTACCAACAAGAAAATCATCAGTAGATACTGATATAATACAGAATTTATATAAGGAAAAACCTCAATTTAAAGTTGCAGTTGACCAGCTACAATATGCTGTAGGACGTCCTAAGACAGTGCACTGTGCAGAAGTATTAAAGCTTTTAAAGGAAAGTGAAGAACGTATATTTTTACAAAATGCTGATATTAAAACAGAACTTGAAAAGCTTGATAAAGATATCAACAATATAATGAGCAAATAATAATTACTAAAATATATATTTAGAATTTTTAAATGAAGTTAAGTATAAGCCACGCTGACAAGCAAGGAGAAGATAAGCAATAAAGAAATCAGGAGGTATAGCAGTGGGCAAGAAGTTAATTATATTTTCTGTAGATGCCCTCGTATATGAAGATCTGCAGACATTAAAAGATAAACCAAATTTTAAAAAGATCTTAAGTGAAGGTTCAAGAGTTAACAGGATGAGGTCAATTTATCCAACAGTTACTTATCCTGTTCATGCAACATTGATTACAGGAACTTATCCTGAAACACATGGAGTTATAAATAATGAAGAATTTCATGTGGGAGAGCTTGCTAGCAATTGGAACTGGTTTAATGAATCAATAAAAGTGCCAGATATATTTGATGCAGCAAAAAAAGCTGGAAAAACAACAGCAGCAGTATACTGGCCTATTACAGGCAATCATGAAAGTATAGATTACTTGATAAATGAATACTGCTCATTAGATAAAGAAGCCGATATTCATAAATTATTCGTCGAATCTGGAACTTCAGAAGAACTTTATGAAACAATAGTTAAAAAGCATGGAGAGGGACTCAGTGTGGGCACTCATCCAGATGCTGATAATTTCTGCATAAACTGTGCATGTGATATAATCAGAAAATATAAACCTGATTTATTAGCAGTCCATCCAGCTAATATTGATGGAATGAGACATAAAACCGGGGTGTTTTCCAGTGCAGTAACGCAAGCATTAAATGATGTGGAAAAGCACTTGGAACAGCTTATCACAGCTACTAAAAATGCAGGAGTTTTTGATGAAACAAACTTTATAATATTAAGCGATCATGGTCAAATGAATATAACAAGAGTTTTAAATCTAAATGTTTTATTGAAAGAAGCAGGGTTTATTGATACAGATGATGAAGGGAAAATCATTGACTGGAGAGCATATTCACATTCAGCTGCAATGTCAGCACAGATATATCTTAAAGATCCAAATGATGATGAAGTTAAGTTGAAAGTGTATGAATTACTATGCACATTACAGGAAGAACAGGTATATGGTATTGGAGAAATATTTACACGTGAAGAGATAAGGGAAAAAGAACATCTAAATGGGGATTTCTCATTTGTAATAGAAACTGATGGCTTTACAACCTTTGGTAATGACTGGAACAGACCTTTAGTTTCTCCGCTGGATACTACAGATTATAAATTTGGACACGCTACTCATGGATATCTTCCGGAAAAAGGTCCTCAGCCAGTATTTATTGCATATGGGCCAGATATAAAAAAGGGTGTTGTGATAGAGCAGGGTCATGTTATTAATGTTGCATCAACCATTGCAAAATTATTTGGAGAAAAGCTTGAATATTCAGATGGACAAAGCATGGATGAAATATTGAATATTTAGAATGAAAAATGCCGCATAAAGTATGCGGTATTTTAATGTAATAAAAAAATTCAGCTGCGGACTTAGGGGGATCCGCAGCTGATTTACCATTTTACGATAGGGAAAATGGTCATTACTATTTAATAAAGGGGTAAATAATAATTTTTAACTACTCTACATGTTTTATTATAAATTCTGTATGTGTCAGATTTATGTCAGAGAAATTAAAATAATCATAAAAGACCTTAATGATTTTTAAATAATATTAATAAAAAATCAGTATCAGTCACAGGTATAATGATAATATGCTGGATAAAACTAAATAAACTATATATAATAAGTGTTATTGAAATAATAAATACCAAAAGAGGAGAAAAATTATGATTGAAGTAAAATATAAAAATACGGAAAAGCAGATATGCGATTTTTCAATGTATAGAGCTACAAGTTCAGAATCTTATAAAAAAGCACTAAAGAAAAAGTCATATCTTATGTTTTTTATGTTTTTTGCAGCAGCATTAATTTATGTATTTGCAGGATTTAAAATGAAGGAGCAGGGGAAACTTCCTATGGGATTGATTTTTGCAGGAATTTTCTTTATATGTGGGTTGATAAATTTATTTTTCTTTGATAAGTTTGCCAACAGACATGTTAAAAAGACTATTTCAAAGACTTTGAGAAAAAAGGGAAATATTGTTGATTCAAATATAAGGTTTAGATTTGATGGTAAAATAATAAAGGTTATAAGAAATAAAGAAAAATCATCAATAAATCTTGATTCGATTATTGAGGTTATTAAGATGAATGAGTGCTTATGTATTGCATCAAAAGGTGATGTTGGAATTGTAATACCATTTGAATCTTTCAAAAAAGAAGATATAGTCAAGCTTGAAAATTCATTAAAAAAGTATGTAAGACAGGTATGATATTAATATGGAAAGAAAAAATAAATTGAATATTATTGAATATTTAAAAAAGGAATGTGTCTTAGTAATCGCTGTATCATTGGCAGTTACTTCATCCTTTGTATATATACCTAAGATGGAATATATAGATTTTAAGACACTTATATTATTATTTAATCTGATGGTAGTTGTAAGTGCATTTAAAAGACTGAAGGTTCTTGATTATATTGCAGTTAGTGTTGCAAAAAAGTGCAGTACATACAGGCATTTATCCATAGCGCTTGTATTTGTAACTTTTTTTACATCAATGATTGTAACAAATGATGTTGCACTTCTTACTTTTGTACCAATTACTATTATCATAGGAGATAAATTAGATATAGATGTTTTGAAGATTGTTGTATTTCAGACTTTGGCAGCTAATCTTGGAAGTAGTTTTACACCTATGGGGAATCCACAAAATTTATTCTTATATACATATTATAATATTTCTCCAACCAGATTTTTTATGGTAACAGGTCCTATTGCATTGACAGCTGTAATATTTTTGTACGGGCTCATATTAAGAAATAGTAATAAATCCATCAATGTAAACCTTGATGAAGTCAATGTTGGAGACAAGAAAAAGCTTATAATTTATTCTCTGCTTTTAATTGTAATATTATTTTCAGTATTTCATTTAGTTGACTATAAGATTGCATTTATAATTACAGTAGTATTGGCAGTAGTTACTGATAGAAAATTGTTTTTAGATGTAGATTATTCTCTATTACTTACATTTGTAGGATTTTTTATTTTTATAGGAAATATATCTAATTCTGATTTTGTACAAAATTTTATGGGGATGATACTAAGCAAAGAATCTAACACATATTATACTGGAATTATTGCAAGCCAGTTTATAAGTAATGTTCCAGCAACTATGCTTTTATCTGGATTTACGCCTCATTTTAAAGAACTTATTCTTGGTGTGAATATAGGTGGAATGGGTACACTTATAGCATCCTTAGCAAGCGTAATATCCTATAAGCTGTATTGTAAAGGCAGCAGCGAAAACAGCAGATATTTAAAAGTATTTACTCTATATAATTTATTTGGTCTTGTTATATTTACTTTTATTTTAAAATTCATATAGAAAAATATAAATGCAGAACTCTAGTTTAACAATCTCCTATGAAGGATAAACTCAATAATTTCACAAGTATAAGTATACGCCTATATATGATATAGATTAAAAAGTATTGGATTATATTTAGATAAATGGATAAAATACACAAGAAAGAAGATGAGTGTGAATAAAATAAGTTTCATGAATTATGTGCATGAAATGTGTGTAGGGGGATATATTAAATGGCAGTAAATGCAAAACGACAAAAAGAACTTAAGGGATTAGGATTTTTATTACAAAACGATAAAGAGCATTTTGCAGTGAGATTTTTAAGCAGGGCAGGAAATTTTACAGTAGAGGAATTAAGAAATATAGCTCACCTTGCAGAAAAATATGGACGTGGATATGTAGGCGAAACTACAAGACTTCAGGTTGAAATTCCATGGATTAAAGATAAAGATGTGGAAGCAGTAATTGAAGAAGCAAAACAGCTTGGTTTAAGACATGGTGGAACAGGACAGAAGGTAAGACCTTTAGTTTCATGTAAGGGGACAGTATGTCTTCATGGAAACATAAATACTCAGGAAATCTGCAGGCAACTGGAAGATATATACTTCGGTACTGATACTCCTCATAAGTGCAAGTTTGGTATTGTAGGATGTGCAAATAATTGTGCAAAGGCAAATATAAATGATATAGGAATAATGGGAAGAACTATTCCAGAATTCCATATGGATAAGTGTGTTGGATGTGGATTGTGTGTAAAAGCATGCAGACAAAAGGCGCTTCAAGTTGTAGAAGGCAAGGTAGTTTACAATAAGGAACTATGTGTTAACTGCGGTGGATGTGTACGAGCATGTAATTTAAATGCAGCTACAGCTAAAGAAAAAGGTGCGGAAATATTTGTTGGAGGAAGATTTGGAAGAGGCATTAGAATTGGGGATTCATTAGGTAAGATATTCAAAGAAGAAGAAATTATACCTATGGTTAATAAAATAATGGATTATTATAGGGAAGTTGGAGTTAAAGGCGAAAGAATATCTGGTGTAATGGATAGAATAGGAAAAGATAAGTTTATTGAAGAAGTATTGAAGAGATAACAAAAAGTGTACAACTCACCATTAAATAAATGGGTTGTACACTTTTTCAATGGGCGAGTGTTATGCAGACTTTATGTTAATTGATGAAATAATATTTTTATATTGAAATTAGGATATAGTAAATAATTGAAGAATAAATTGTTATATGAATATTTCAATAAATTTACTTGTACTTAATAATTCTTATCTGCTAAACTAATCACAATACAGAAGAGATATGTTGTATAATAGTATTTACGATTTATGAGACAAAATTATATGCCAGAGGTGAAAATGTGATAGGATTAATAGGAATTAAAAGGAATACTCCTTTAGAAATAAGAGAAAGACTTACATTAAAACCTAAAAGGATTGAAATGTATACAGAGAAGCTTTTAAAAATATTTAAGGAAGTCGTAATTTTAGCAACATGTAACAGAACAGAAATTTATTTTAATGATTTTTGCGAAAGAGAAGAACTATTAAAAGAGATTTTTGATATTTTAGAATGGGATTATTCATTTAATGAATATGTTTTTGTTACACAGGGAGAGGATTCATGCAGGCACTTATTTGAAGTATGCTGTGGGTTCCATTCAAAGATTGTTGGGGAAGACCAGATACTAGGCCAGGTTAAAAATGCATATGAAACAGCACTGGAATATAATTCAGCTAATTTTGAACTTCATAGATTATTTCAGGAAGCTGTTACGTGCGGAAAAAAATTCAGAAGTGAAGCAAAGCTTTATGATATTCCTGTTTCATCGGCATCTATTGCAGTTAATGAAAGTATAAAAAAAGGATGTTCAAGATTTATGCTGATAGGATATGGGGAAGTTGGACGTCTTGTTATGAAATACCTGCTATCCCATAAAACAGAAGTTGTATATCTGGTTGTAAGGAATATGAATATTAGAGATGAAATAGACGACGATAGGGTAAGAATAATAACATTTGACGAGAAAAACAGATACATAGACGAAGTCCAAAGCATAATATCATGCACTTCCGCGCCTCATGTTGTATTATCAGAAAGTGATATAAATGAACATGGTGAAAAAATATATATTTATGATCTTGCAGTTCCAAGAGATGTTGATGAGAGAATTGAAAAAATGAGCAGAACAGAAGTATATAATATAGATAAAGTAAGTGCGCTTAATGATGAAAACAAAAAGCTCAGAGTAGATAGAATGATAGAAAACAAAAATATATTAACCAAATATCTTAATGAGTTTAATGAATGGCAGAAACTTAGAAGTATTTCCCCGGAAATAAAAAAAATAAAAGAACTTGGAAATGAAGTCTATAATATGAGAAGTGTTACTTTTAAAAATAAATGTAAAGATAAAAATGATATTGAGCTTGCCAATACACTTATTAAAAGTGCTTCTGATTTTTATATAAACAGGGCCATTAAAGTTTTAAAGGAAGAAACCTTAAAGGGACGTGGTGAAGAATGCATAGAAATAATAGAGAAGATATTCAAAATGAAGTAGATTACACGTTTATTTCATTTTTTTCAGCAAAATTGAGGATAGGCGTAATTGGAGGTGGAAGAGCGGGTTATATAAAAATAAGGCATTTTGTAAAGAATAAATGTTATGTGGAAGTATTATCAAAAGTATTTTCAGAGGATATAATAGAACTTTCAAGTAGAAATGATAACTTAAAATTAATTGATAGGGATTTTGACTTTGAATTTTTAAAAGATAAGCATATTATAATAATTGCTTTAGAAGACAGTACTATAAAAGATAATGTAAAAGAATACTGTAATGAGAATTATAAAATATATATAGATTCCACTAGTTTTAAAGATGGAATGGCAGTTGTGCCTACTGAGCGAAGCACAAGGACTATGAATGTAGCTTTAAATACAAAGGGAGGAAATCCTAAAGGATCAGTATGGGCAGCAGATAAAATAAGAAAAGTTTTAATGGAATATGATGATTATATAGAGTTTACTACAGTAGTAAGAAATAAAGCTAAAGATATTCCTGAATATAAAAGCGAAATCATAAAATTTATTTTTACAGATGAATTTAAAGAATCCTTTGATAAGGGAGAAGGGTTAAAGTCTCTAAAAGAAAGGTTTGCGGAAGAAGTTACAGAAAAGTTATTTTAAGTGTGGAGGATATTTTTTAATGAATAAATTAGTACTTGCAACGAGAAAAAGTAAATTAGCGCAGGTTCAGACAGAAATAATCATGGAGAGTCTGAAAAATAAGCTTAATATGGAAAGTGAAAAGCTTCTTATAGTAACAGAAGGTGATAGAAAACTTGATGTTGCCTTGAATAAGATAGGAGGCAAAGGTCTGTTTGTAAAAGATATAGAAAAAGCACTTTTAGTAAGCAGAGCAGATGCAGCAGTTCATAGCATGAAAGATGTTCCATATGAACTCAGCAGTGAATTTGAAATAACTGCAATTACAGAAAGAGAAGATATACGTGATGTATTGATTTCTAAGAATAATGTGTCATTTAAGGAATTAAGACATGGAGCAAAAATAGGAACCAGCAGTATAAGAAGAGCAGCACAGTTAAAGCTTTTAAGAGATGATCTTGAAATAGTGCCTATAAGAGGAAATGTTCAGACAAGACTTGCAAAGATGGAAAGTGAAAATTTAGATGGAATAATACTTGCAGCAGCAGGACTTCATAGATTAAATTTAAATCATATAATAACAGAATATTTTAACCCTAAGGAATTTATTCCAGCAGTTTCTCAGGGTGCAATAGGGATAGAATGTGTAAAAGGCAGTGAAAACTCAGAGTACTTCAAAAAGCTTGAGGATAGTGAAGCAAGACTTACTGTAGAAGCTGAAAGAAGTTTTATGAGAGAACTTAATGGTGACTGTCATAGTCTTATTGGAGCATATAGTGAAGTAAATGGCGATGAACTATATATGATAGGAATATATGACTTAAATGGCAGAATAATTAGAAAAGATATCACAGGTAAAAAGTGTGACCATATTGAAGTCGGCAGAAAGCTGGCAGAAAAAATACTAAATGATAAATAAAAATATATATAACGTGAATTAGTAGGAGAAATATTATTATGAGTAAAGTTTATATAATTGGAACAGGACCTGGAGATGAAGAATTATTAACAGTTAAAGCAGTAAAATGCTTAAAGAAATGTACAGCAGTACTATATGACAGGCTTGTTTCTAACAATATATTAAATTATTTAAATGATGACTGTGTTATCTATTATTGTGGAAAAGAACCAGGTGCACATTACAAGACGCAGGAAGAAATAAATTCTATGCTTGTAAAGCTTGCTAAAGAAGGACACACAGTAGGAAGGGTAAAAGGTGGAGATCCTTATGTGTTTGGAAGAGGCGGAGAAGAAGTTCTTGCACTTAAGGATGAAAATATAGAATTTGAAGTTATTCCAGGAGTAACATCTCCTATTGCAGTATTGAATTATGCAGGAATACCAATAACACATAGAGGTATTGCTCAAAGTTTTCACATCATAACAGGGATGTCATCTAAAAATTTAAATGTTAATTTCAAGGCACTGGCTATTGAAGAAGGAACTCTAGTTTTCATGATGGGATTGAGCAATTTAGAAAACATAGTAGGCCAGCTTGTTGAAAATGGAAAAAATCCAGAAACGCCATGTGCTGTGGTTATGAGAGGAACATGCAGCAAGCAGAAAAAAGTTATTGGAAAGCTTAGTGATATATCAGAAAAAGTGAAAGAAGCAAAGCTTCAGTCACCATGTATAATTGTTGTTGGAGAAGTTGTGAATTTAAATGAAGATTTAAGCTGGTATGAAAAGAAGCCGCTTTTTGGAACTAATATATGTGTTACAAGATCGCAGAAGCAGGGTGCAAGATTAAGAGATAAATTACGCGATATGGGTGCTGAAGTTACATCCATGAGTGCAATTGAAATAAAAGAAACTCCAGAAAATCTTGATGAATATATGAATAAGCTAGAAGAATATGAACATATTTTATTTACTTCAGTAAACAGTGTAAATATATTTTTTGATTATTTAATTAAAAAGGGATATGATATAAGAAGGTTAAAAGCAAAGATTTCAGCAATAGGTAAAGCAACATGGCAGTCATTAGAAAGCAGGGGAATTGTATGCTTTGAAAAAGCACGTGAATTTATTGGTGAAGGACTAGTGGAAGTTTTAAAGCCGCATATTAATGAACATGATAAAATTCTTATACCATGCTCATCTATTGCTAAAGAAGATATATGTGAAAGCTTAAAGAAAGCTGGAGCAGATGTGGAAAGAGTCTTCATATATGACACTGTAAAGGGTATTGTAAGAAATAAAAAAGCTTTTGATGAAGTGGATGTAATATTCTTTACAAGTCCATCAACTGTATATAATATGATTGATATGGTTGGATTAGATGCTATTAAGGAAAAACATGTTATTGCAATAGGGCAGAAGACCAATAAACCACTTGCTGAATTTGGTATAAAAGCAGATGTATGCAGGGAGCATTCAGAAGATGGGTTTTTAAAAGAAATAGTAGAACTTATAAATAAGAAAAATAATAAATAATAAAACTGTTAACTGTTAACTCACAACTGTTAACTAATGAATCTGGAGGGATGAGTGTGTTAAAAAGAGGAAGAAGATTAAGGGCATCAAGTGCCATAAGAAATATGGTAAGAGAAACAACTCTGAACACAAAGGACTTTATATATCCGATATTTGTTGTTGAAGGTGAAAATATTAAAAACGAAATTTCTTCTATGCCTGGTAATTATCATTATTCAGTAGATAGATTAAATGAAGTTGTGAAGGAAGTAGAAGAAGCAGATATAGCTGGTATATTAATTTTTGGAATTCCAGAGCATAAGGATTCATGTGGAAGTGAAGCCTATAATGATAATGGAATTGTACAGCAGGCTGTAAGAAGAATTAAGGAATTAAATAAGGATTTGTTAGTCATTACAGATGTATGCATGTGCGAATATACATCTCATGGTCATTGTGGAATAATCCATGGTAATGATGTTGATAATGATGAAACTTTAGAATACTTAGATAAAATAGCAGTATCTCATGCTAAGGCGGGCGCTGACATGGTTGCGCCTTCTGATATGATGGATGGAAGAATTGGTTCAATGAGAAGAGCATTAGATGATAATGGCTTTAGAAAAGTAAGCATAATGAGCTATTCTGCAAAGTACTGCTCAGCATTTTATGGACCATTCAGAGAAGCAGCAGATTCAGCACCACAGTTTGGTGACAGAAGGACTTACCAGATGGATCCTGCAAACAGAATGGAAGCTTTAAGGGAAACTAAGATGGATATTGAGGAAGGGTGCGATATCATAATGGTTAAGCCTGCACTTTCTTATTTAGATGTAATAAGAGAATGCCGAGATAACTTTGATATGCCTCTTGCAGCTTATAATGTAAGTGGAGAATATTCAATGGTGAAGGCAGCAGCAAAAGCGGGAATGATTGATGAAGAAAGAGTTATGATGGAAATATTGACTTCAATCAAAAGAGCAGGAGCAGATATAATAATAACTTATCATGCACTTGAAGCTGCAAAGCTGTTAAAGAATAAATAATTTTTTGAATATACTGATGGAGTTGTCTGAATCTTAATATGGATATTCAGGCAATTTCTCTTATTATAATTAAATATATGTTTACACGACTATGACTAATGAAGAAAGTTAAAAAGAATGAGGCTAATGTGTAAGCAGGAAAGAGCTTAGTAAATAAAAAGAGGTGTACATAGATATGAGGAATGAAGAAATATTTAAAGAATCACAAAAATATATGCCAGGAGGAGTTAACAGTCCCGTAAGGTGTTTTAAGGGAGTAAATATGGATCCTCCTATAATAAAGTCTGGTAAGGGTGTAATGATTCAGGATGAAGATGGAAAAGAATATATAGATTTTGTTTTAGCATGGGGACCATTAATTCTTGGACATTGTGATGAAGATGTTGTAAAAGCAATTCAGGAAACAAGCAGTAGCGCTTTAGCTTTTGGAGCACCTACAAAGCTTGAATTAGATCTTGGAAAATTCATGTGTGAAAACTTAGATAATGTAGAAATGGTTAGGATGGTAAACTCAGGGACAGAAGCAACAATGAGTGCCATAAAACTTGCCAGAGGCTATACAAAGAGAAATAAGATAGTGAAATTTGCTGGATGTTACCACGGACATTTCGATGGTTTCTTAATAGAAGCAGGATCGGGGGTAATTACTAATGGCATACCAGGTTCACTTGGAGTTCCAGAAGGAGCAATAGAAAATACATTAATTGGAATATATAATGACAAGAAGCAGATTACAGAATTATTTGAAAAGTATGGACATGAAATTGCAGGCGTTATTATTGAACCTGTTGCAGGTAACATGGGAGTAATAAAAGCTGAAGAAGACTTTATGGAAACACTTAGAGAACTTTGTGATAAGTATGGTGCATTATTAATATTTGATGAAGTTATGAATGGATTCAGAGTTGCATTTAAGGGAGCACAGAGTTTATTTGATATAAATCCTGATCTAGTTACATATGCAAAGATTATGGGAGGAGGACTTCCTTGTGGTGCATATGCAGGAAGAAGAGAAATCATGGAAAACCTATCTCCATTAGGAGGCGTGTATCAGGCTGGTACAATGTCAGGAAACCCAATAGTTATGGCAGCAGGTCTTGCAACTCTGACAAAGCTTAAGAATAATCTTGGATGGTATGATCATATTGAAAAGATAGGAGCTATGCTTGAAAATGGAGTTAAAGAAATAGCAGGAAGATATAACATTCCAGTTGTAATCAACAGAGTCGGAGGTATGTTTACAATATTCTTTACAGAACTTAAGGAAGTAAGAACTTATGATGATGTTAAAACCTGCAATGTAGATAGATTTAACAGGTATTTTGAACACATGATAAAAAGTGGAATAAATATTGCGCCATCACAATTTGAAGCTGTCTTCTTAAGCGTTAAGCATGAAGAATGCCATGTAGAAAAATTCCTAAGCAGCTTTGAAGAATTTGCAGCTGGTGAATTAAAATAATATAGTTTCTATAAATTATGATTTTATAGATTTATAGTGCAGTCTTTTAAGGCTGCACTATTTTTATATTAACAGATTTTAATATATATATAAACTAATTTTATTGAAATTATATACAACGTTTACAAAAGAAATGATATAAATTATCATATTGAGATATAGGAAAGAGGCGATAATATGAATAAGAAAAAAATATTAAAATTAATGGCTGCTACTATTACAACGATGATGGAATTGTAAAGACAGGATGGTTTAAAGATAATGATGGAAAGTGGTACTACATGAGTGATAATGGGGAAATGCAGACTGGATGGATAAAAGACAGTAATGGAAAGTGGTATTATTTAAATGACTCAGGTGTTATGTTATCTGATACTATAATTGATGGATATGTTCTTGATGAAGATGGAGCATGGATTCAATAAATATAATAATATAGTGTGATTTTATGTAGTTATATGGAAATTGATTTCTAAATTTATTTCCATATGGCTTATTTTTTATCTATTAAGATTTTTATTTAACACAACTCCTAATATTATTAAATTTAGGCTGATAGTATAAACCTTCCAGCAGATTATTTTATAATGGAGAACTTAAATAAAGTTTATTGAATAAACTTAAAGATATAAATTTGAAATTTAATAGTATGTAATAATTTTTATTTAATAATATAATGTATTAATTGAATATATTTATGTATTATTATATAATAATACATGATTTTTATGTATAATCTTATCCTAAGTAATATAGATAAAGTTCAGAGCTTCTAGAAAGATAATGTTTGAATAAGATATTTAGTGAAAAGCATAAAGAATAATCCTAATGCATATATAGATGGAGAATTTATGGATAAATGTGAAACTTATGATTGCTTGGGGGATGATTTAATACTATATAATGAAGTATGGATATCTTTTATTGGTTATAAATAAGGTTAAAATAATATGATAGTTTTTATAAAAAGTAGTAAAGATATGCTAGCAGCAAATATTAATATATAATACTGAAAAACTTTTTAATACAAGTAAAAATATAATTTTTATTTGTATCATATGTAGATTTATAATTAAGCAGATATTTTTTTTGAACCTTTTATATCTTTCGATATAAATTTTAAATTATGATATGTAACTTATAATTTTAACAAGATTTAAAGAAATAAAAATAATATTAAATTTAAAAGGGGAATAATAATGTTAATAGGCAAAAAGTTTAAAGTGCTGTCTTTAGTTCTAAGCTGCATTGTTGCTGGAAGCAGCTTTTATGGATGCAGCATGAAAGAAGAAAAACCAACAATTAACTTTATTAATTATGGAGAAAACATAGGTGAAGGACTTTTAGATGAATTTGAAGAAGAATATGGAATTCATGTTAATCAGGAAGTTTATGATGCACCAGAAGAAATGTACAACAAAGTAACAGCCGGAGCATCGCAATATGATGTAATAGTATCAATAGATTATCTTGTTCAAAGGATGATTGCAGAAGACAGATTAGAAAAGATTGATTTTAATAATGTCCCTAACATGTCTAAGATTTCAGAAGATCACTTAGGCAAGAGCTTTGATCCTTATAATGAGTACAGTGTTCCATATATGTCAGGTACTATAGGAATATGTTATAATACTGATTACGTTACTGAGCCTATAGACAGTTGGACAGCTTTATGGGATACAAAATATCAAAAGAATGTAGTTCTTTTAGATGGAGTACGTGATTCACTTGGAGCAGCATTAAAGATGCTTGGTTATTCTGTTAATACTACAAATCCAGATGAAATAAATGAGGCAAGAGACAAACTGATAGAGCTTAAGAAGAATGGAAACTTATTAGCCATAGGTTCAGATGATAATACTGATAAGATGGCAAATGGTGAAGCTGCTATAGCTGTGCTTTGGTCAGGAGAAGGATTAAATCTTGAAGCTGAATATGACAATATAAAATTTGTAGTACCTAAGGAAGGGGCAAATTTCTGGATAGATTCATTATGTATACCAAAGGGAACTAAAAATAAGGAAAACGCTGAAAAGTTTATTAATTTCTTATGTGAAAAGGATCCTGCTTTCAGAACAGCTGATGAAATAGGATATACAACCCCTCAAAGTGAAGCAAGGGAAGAACAGGATGATTCAATAAAGAATAATCCTAATGCATATATGCCGGAAGAATTATTAAAAAAATGTGAAAGCTATGATTATTTAGGCGATAAATTAAAACTATATGAAGAGGCCTGGACAGAATTCAAAGATTACAGATAATATAGTCAATTTATCAATAGAATTTGTATTTTTATACTTATAATTTGAATGTTTTTAAAACATGTATAACACTTGTATATAAAAATAATATAATAATTATTTAAAAAATTATTAACAAATGAAGATTTATTAGTATAAGTTATTATATAATAGTACAAAGGAGAGGATTGATGTTATGTCAGACAGAATTATAGACTTTAATGAAATCAAGAATAAAGTTAAGGATAAAGATGTGGATAAGTTTGAAGAATACATATACTCTATGTATTATAAAATGGCCGAAGGTAAGTTAAACATGGCTGATTTTTCTAAAAATATAATGAGTTATATGGAAGAAAACAATATCTCACAAGATAAACTTATGAATATTCAAAGGAAGTTTTTAGAGAGATATGGTTTCGATCCTTCTATGCTTGAAGAACAGTTTAAAATGTCGGGATTTGATTTTAGCGGCTCAAACTTTAATTATGGAGATATGAAAAAGGTTCTTGGTTTTCAGGAAAAATATAAGAGCAGAATGACATCAAAGGCAATGTCAGAGTACTTTATTAATAATGAAAAAAATAATCTGAAAGTTCTACTTGAAGGTGAAGATGTAATACTGATAAGTGAAAAAGGCATTGATTTAACTGATAATGAGTTAAATGAATTCTTATGTTCATATAAAAAGGTTTTAGAAGATAAAAAAGTGAACATAGTAATATGTGAAAATACAAAGAAATATGAATATTAAAAAAAGTGCATCAGACCAATAATAATTGGGTTTGATGCACTTTTTATCATAAACTGTCAACTATTGATTATTAGTCATTGCTTATTCAGTTAAATTTAGATTAAAACTGCTAACTATTTTAAAGTGGTGAGTTAGCAATTACAAAGAATAGCAGTCCTTTAGAAATATTTATTATATCATTAGGAGATATTTCTGAAAGATCATGTGAACTGCTATTCAATGCAATAAATTTTGAATGAGCGTTGACTTCTTCACACTTTTGTGCAAGCTCTTCAGAACTTTTAAATGGAACAATACTATCAGATTTGCTATGAATTATCAATGTTTCAGGAATATCAGAAGTTACATAGTTTATAGGATTAAATTCCTGAATTACTTTATCTTTATCGGATATTGATGAAAAGATTTTTAATAAATCAAAATTAAGATTACTTGTATCTATGAGGCTTAAGTCAGTAGGTCCTGCAAAATCTATTAAATATTTGACTTTGCATGGATAATTTTTTAGTTCTTCAGAATCTATAAAAGAAAAGTCATCACTATATGCAGCCATCAATGAAAGATGAGCCCCTGATGATATTCCAAAGAGTCCTACTTCATCAGTATCAAGATTATATTTTGAAGCATTTGCATTAATCCATCTTATAGTATCTTTTACATCTGAAACCTGTTTGCTGAAGTTTTCTTGATTCCTCATAAGTTCATAGGAAGTACTTATAATTGTGTAACCTTGTTCCCTGAAAGTATCAAGAACAGGAGTAAGTGCAGCAGGAAGTGATTTATTTCCATATACCCAGCTGCCACCATGCACATAAAGAATTACAGGTGATTTTTTATATACATTTTTTAAAGGTGAATATATATCAAGCGATAAAGGCACACCGCCTGTTTCTTTATATGTAATATCCTTGTAATCTATGTTTGTTATAGGTTCAATACTGAAATTATCATTTAAACTATCAATTTCTTTTTCTATGGAAATGTATTTTGAAGTTATTCCGTACAATAAAAATATTCTCTTGTGGAATATTACTGCAGTACATATTATTGCAGCTAATAGTAGTAAAAATAATCTTTTAAATAATTTTTTCATAATATTAAAAGTATCAGATTACTTTATTGAAATAGATTATTGAGTAATCAGTTTAATCCTTTCTATAATTTTTATAAGTAATATTATAGCACTATATTATTATCAGGAATTAATTTTAAGAAAATTGTAATTTATTTGGGAAATAATTATTTACTTTAATATATATTAAGCAAATTTAGTGGGATAATTATATAAATATTATCATAGAAGTAAGAATATTAATGATATAGAGGAAAAATATTCACAGTAATAATTTTATGAAAGGAGAAGTTATGAGCAATCCTTTTGATATACTTGTTTATTTAGATGAAAATCTAGTCAAAAATTTAGCCTCATTAGTATTAACGGGATACATAGAGACAATCACATTAACACAGGCTTTTGACAGGACATTGAAAGCAGGAATGAAAGAAGAAAATAGAATTGAAAATTCAAATCAAGGAAGTGTGACAAGAATTGAAAGAGAAGGTTTTAAAGATAAGAATCAGCTAGATGCATGTAATAGTTTTGAACATCATGAATTAGATAATGACATAGATGCCATACAATGCGTAAGGGAAGAACGAAAAATTCAGACTACGTATACCACATTCGTGTTAAATGGAAATCTTGTAAGTTATCTAACTAAGAATAATGAACTTAAACATAAGGATGTAACAGATGTGAGGAGTGATGATATTTATGCAGGTGATATTATAGAAATTGAAGGAACATTAACTAATTCAAGTGTTATGTGTTATATTGATTGTCTTGTAAATTTAATAGATATATTTGGTACAGATTATTTAAATACACTTCTTAAGGAAGTAGAAACTAAAATGAATTTTACTATGTTTCAAAAAATGCTCACCCATTTAAACAGCATATTAAACTGTAATAATACACAGGATTTAATTATGAATGTAGGCAATGGAAAAGCAGTATTAACAGTAAATAAGGATAATTTTATGAATAGTCAGTGTAATATATTTGATAAGGTAAATTGTCACTGCAAAGTAATTGGAAAGGTAATCAAGACATGCAATGATGATAATGATACAATAAGTCTTTTGAGAAAAACAGGTCAGGAGAGTTTTTATGAAACATTTTTTGAAAAATCAAAACCACTAATAGATTGTCTTGAAGCTAATGGTTTCTTTGTTCCAGAGTGTCCTGATTTAAGGATAAATGAATGTGCAATGCAGATTATGCCGATAAATATATATATGTAATCTAATGAGTTAATCTGTCCTGGAATATGAAAATATTACAAAATTAAATGAAAATGAAAAAATGTAATGTGTTTTATGGAAAAACACTTGTATATGAATAATATACATGATAATATATATTACAGGTAGAATATGTTTATATATACTTTAATTTGTCGACATTTACAAAAAATATATATAACTTATATCTAATACATTATTGAGGTGATTTAAATGAAGTTTAGAAGTACTAGGGGCTTAGAAAAGGAAATAGCTTCAGCTAAAGCGATAATAAACGGGATTTCAAAAGATGGTGGCTTGTATGTACCTGATGAATTTCCAAAGGTTTATGATGAACTAAAGAAAAATACAGAAATTAAATATGAAGATTTAGCTTTTAAGGTA
>JAEWQX010000195.1 GCA_023399035.1 Bacillota bacterium
CGGCAATTGGATCGAAGATAATAGCGAGAGAAACTGTAAAAGCTATGAGAAAAGACGTATTAGCTAAATGTTACGGTGGAGATATATCAAGAAAGAAGAAGCTTCTTGAAAAGCAAAAAGAAGGTAAGAAGAGAATGAGACAGGTTGGATCTGTTGAAGTTCCTCAAGAAGCATTTATGGCTGTACTTAAGGTAGACTAAGGTAGTTAATAGTTAACAGGTAACAGTTAGAGGATGAAATCCCTGTGAGATTTCTCTTAATATACGTATATAAAAAAGAAGCTATGCTTCAATTAAGAGTTTTAACATCTTATAAAAGCGCAGTTATGCTGCAAATAAAAACAAAGATATTCCCTGGGAATATCCACATTAATTGTTAACTGGAAACTATTAACTGTTAACTAAAAAAGGGCTGACCATTGGTCAGCCCTTTTCGAATTTTAGGAGGAAATTTTAATGAAAGAAATGTCTTTATATATACATATTCCATTTTGCAAACAAAAATGCTTATATTGTGACTTTCCATCATATGCAGGAAAAGAAAATCTTATAGATGAGTATATAACTGCATTAAATAAAGAAATTTTAAATAAATGCTTGGACTTCAAAATAATAAGCATCTTCATAGGTGGAGGAACGCCTTCATATTTAGATGAAAGAAATCTAGAGAGTCTTCTTAAAACAATAAATTTATTGAATCTCGAAGATAATATAGAGTTTACGGTAGAATGCAATCCAGGAACGCTTAATGAAGAAAAATTAAGAATAATGAAAAAGCATAATGTGAACAGAATAAGCATGGGACTGCAGTCAACAAATGACAGTCTGCTTAAGGAAATAGGAAGAATACACACATTTGAAGAGTTCAAGAAAAATTATTATCAGGCTAGAAAAGCTGGATTTGAGAATATAAATATAGATCTTATGTTTGGACTTCCCGATCAAAGCTTAGAGGACTGGAAGAAAACTCTTGAAGATGCAGTGAGCCTAAATCCAGATCATATATCAGCTTATAGTCTTATAATTGAAGAAGGAACATGTTTTTATAAACTATATAACAATGATAAATTAAATCTTCCTAGTGAGGATGATGAAAGAAATATGTATCTTATGACAAAAGAAATTCTGAACAGACATGGATATCATCAATATGAAATTTCAAATTATTCAAAAGATAAAAAGGAATGTTTTCATAATAAAGTTTATTGGAAATGCAATGAATATTTAGGTATTGGAGTTTCTGCAAGTTCATTTATAGATGAAAAAAGATTTAAAAATATAGATGATATAAGAAATTATATAGAAAAGATAAAAAATAATGAGGACGTTACAGAAGAAGTACATGTTAATGATATAAAAGATGATATGGAAGAATTTATGTTTATGGGTCTTAGAATGATAGAAGGAATAAGTTTAAAGGAATTTAAGAAAAGATTTGGAAGAGATGTATATGATGTATATGATGATGCAATAAAAAACAATGTAAAAAGGGGTTTATTAGTGATTGATTCGGAAAAACTATATTTGAGTTCAAATGGTATTGAAGTATCTAATTATGTTATGAGTGATTTTATATTAAATTAATGTTTTCTATGATTAGTAAAATATATAATTTTTGTTTGGTCAAAGCTAAGTAGTATTAATTAGCAGATAAAGTTAATAAGTAAGAAATAATAATGAATAGGAAAAATTTAAGGAAAAAACAGAAGAGTTGTTTAGCAATTGTAAATAAAGAAAATCTAAAATTTTCATGCAAAACTTTTAACTCTTACTTCTTATTTCTTACCTCTTACCTAAACAAACGCAGCGCTGTTTTATTCTTTATTTAAATTGATTTATATGGAGGTTTTAAAGATATTGTTGATTAAATATCTATTATATTAAAATATATTACATAGTAAATTGAAGCAAATTGAAGAATGAGTGAAATAATTCCCTAAAAACAATTAAATATAAATTATAAATACGTATATTAAAAATAAATAGAATTGACAAAAAACATCATAAATAATATATTTAAAACATAGTCATTAGCACTCGATGCTAATGAGTGCTAATAAAAAGAGGTGAGACTATGGGGATTGATGATAGAAAAATAAAAATACTTCAGGCTATTATCAATGACTATATTCGTACTGGTGATCCTGTTGGGTCGAGAACAATTGCTAAAAATTATGATTTAGGAATTGGATCTGCAACAATAAGGAATGAAATGGCAGACCTTGAAGACATGGGTTATCTTGAACAGCCACATGCTTCAGCAGGAAGAATTCCATCAAGCAAAGGATATAGACTATATGTTGATAAGCTTATGGAAAGCCAGCATCTTACAGCAGAGGAAAACCTGAGGATAAAACAGTACATTGTTGATTCTGCGATGCTTGAAGTAGATAAGATAGTAAAACAAACAAGCAGTCTTTTATCAGAACTTACAAAGCTGACATGTGTAATAGAAGCACCGTCAGTTAAAAAGAGTTTTATTAAATCAATTCAGCTTATTAAAGTTGATGAGCACAATATAGTTTCTGTATTTTTGACAGATACAGGGCTTATAAAAAATCACATTATG
Source organism: Bacillota bacterium (assembly GCA_023399035.1). Classification (GTDB taxonomy): domain Bacteria; phylum Bacillota; class Clostridia; order Clostridiales; family Clostridiaceae; genus Clostridium. The sequence goes on from JAEWQX010000195.1 coordinate 2,569, forward strand.
AAGTTAAATAGCAATGTTCCAAGTACTGATATTCTTAATAGAATAAATGAAGTTATAAATTCAAGACTTTCAGGTCTTTCAATAGAGCAGATCAATTTAGAAGTTATAAATAACTTGAAGAAAGATTTGGGTCAGTATGAAGAAATTTTTAATGCTATACTACCTCTTTTATATGAAACATTAAATACAGCAAATTCATCGGAAGTGTTTATGGAAGGAACAACCAACATATTCAATTATCCAGAATACAACGATATAAATAAAGCTAAGGAAATGCTTTCACTCCTTAACGATAAGGATTCTATAATGGAATTATTCAACCCTTCAGATGATATCACTATCAGTATAGGGGATGAAAATTATAAGCCTCAGGCTAAAGAATGCAGTATAATTTCTGCAGAATATTCGTTAGGAGACAGACCTGTTGGAAAGATTGGATTGATAGGACCTAGAAGGATAGATTATTCAAGGGTGATAACAATTTTAGCACAGGTTGTAAAAGAGCTTAACAATATATTAAATAATCAAAAAATATAATGACCTATGTTTAGAGATGAGGTGTAGTTAAAAAGTCATGGAAGATAATAAAGAAATGATGAATGAAGAAATGAATACAGAAGCAGTTGAAAATGAAGAAACTATAGAAAAAGAAACTGTAGTTAATGATGAATCTAATAAAGAAGAAAATGTTGATGCTTCTGAAGGAAGTGAAAATACAGAAGAGGATGAGCTTGATATGATTAAAAAGCAAAATAAGAAACTTCAAGAAGAATTAGATGCAACTAAGGATAGTCTTTTAAGATTAAGAGCTGAATATGATAACTACAGAAAGAGAACTGCAAAAGAAAAAGAAGGAATTTACAGTGATGCTTATGTAGATGTTATAAAAGAAATTCTACCAATAATAGATAACTTAGAAAGAGCTATTGCAGCTGATGGAAGCTTAGAAGACCTAAAGAAGGGTGTAGAAATGACGATGAAAGGCTGTCAGGATGCATTCAATAAATTAGGTATTGAAGAAATAGATGCAACTGGAGAATTTGATCCAAACTTCCACAATGCAGTAATGCATGTTGAAGATGAAAACTTAGATAAAAATGTTGTTGCTGAAGTATTCCAAAAGGGATATAAGAAAGACAGCAAGATAATAAGACATACAATGGTTAAAGTTGCAAACTAAAATGCAATTGATATTATTAAATCAGATATACACTTAAAAATTGTTAATATAAATTAAAAAATAAAACTTAAATGTTTTTAGGAGGAATAAATCATGGCAAAGATTATAGGTATCGATTTAGGAACTACAAATTCATGTGTAGCAGTTATGGAAGGTGGAGAACCAACAGTTATAGCTAACTCTGAAGGTGCTAGAACTACTCCATCAGTAGTATCATTCCAAGCAAATGGAGAAAGATTAGTAGGTCAAGTTGCTAAAAGACAGGCAATTACTAATCCTGATAAAACAGTTATTTCAATAAAGAGACATATGGGAACATCATACAAAGTTGATATAGATGGAAAACAATTTTCACCACAAGAAATTTCAGCAATGGTTCTTCAAAAAATCAAAGCTGATGCAGAAGCTTATTTAGGAGAAAGCGTAACTCAAGCAGTTATTACTGTTCCAGCTTACTTCAATGATAGCCAAAGACAAGCAACTAAGGACGCAGGTAAGATTGCAGGTCTTGAAGTATTAAGAATAATCAACGAACCAACAGCAGCATCTCTTGCTTATGGCTTAGACAAAATGGACGAAGCTCACAAAATCTTAGTATATGACTTAGGTGGCGGTACTTTCGATGTATCTATCCTTGATTTAGGTGATGGAGTATTTGAAGTATTATCTACAAATGGAGATACTAAACTTGGTGGAGATGACTTTGATGAAGCTATTATGAAATATATTGCTGATACATTCAAAGCAGAAAACGGAATTGATTTAATGCAGGATAAGATGGCAGTTCAAAGATTAAAGGAAGCAGCTGAAAAAGCTAAAATCGAATTATCATCTTCACAACAAACAAACATTAACTTACCATTCATCACAGCAGATGCAACTGGTCCAAAACACATTGACTTAACATTAACTAGAGCTAAATTCAATGAATTAACTCATGATTTAGTTCAAAGATCAATAGAACCAATGAAGAAAGCATTAGCTGATGCTAAATTATCATTAAGCGATATAGATAAAGTAATCTTAGTTGGTGGATCTACAAGAATTCCAGCTGTTCAAGAAGCAGTTAAGAACTTTACAGGAAAAGAACCATCTAAGGGAGTTAACCCAGATGAATGTGTTGCAGTTGGTGCAGCTATTCAAGCAGGTGTATTAACAGGAGAAGTTAAGGACGTAGTATTACTTGATGTTACTCCATTAACATTAGGAATTGAAACAGCAGGTGGAATTGCTACTCCATTAATAGAAAGAAATACAACTATTCCAACTAAGAAGAGCCAAATCTTCTCAACAGCAGCTGATAACCAAACTTCAGTTGAAATAAACGTAGTTCAAGGTGAAAGACAAATGGCTATGGATAACAAGTCACTTGGAAGATTCACATTATCAGGAATAGCTCCAGCTCCAAGAGGAATTCCTCAAATCGAAGTTACATTTGATATAGATGCTAACGGTATTGTTAAGGTATCTGCATTAGATAAGGGAACTGGTAAGGAAGCTAATATTACAATTACTGCTTCAACTAACTTAAGTGATGAAGAAGTAGATAAGGCTGTAAAAGAAGCTGAAAAATTTGCTGAAGAAGATAAGAAGAGAAAAGAAAAGATTGAAACTGCAAACCAAGCAGATCAAACAATCTATCAAATAGAAAAAGCTTTAACTGAAGCTGGAGATAAAGTAACAGCTGATGAAAAAGCAAACGTAGAAGCTAAGATAGAAGAATTAAAGAAGATTAAAGATGGTGAAGATGTAGAAGCTATCAAAGCTGCTATAGAAGCTGTTAACCAATCATTCTACCCAATAGCTACTAAGATGTATCAAGCAGCAGGTGGAGCTGAAGGAGCACAAGGTGCTGGATTTGATCCAAATGCAGCAGGAGCTCAAAGTGCACCACATGATGACAATGTTGTAGATGCAGACTTTAAAGTAGACGATGATAAATAATAGGGTTTACTAAAATCTGATTTTAGATATAATTAATACAGGGAAGGCAAACTCGTCTTCCCTTTTTCTAAAGTGAAAAAGTATAGAAAAAGGCATTTGATAATTATAATTGATAGCAGTGAATTAAGAATCTAAATTTTATTTTAAAGAGTGATTATACAAGGTAATTAGATAATTTGAAATTATCAAATAAATTTGAAATCAAAATTATAAGTAAAGAAATTACAGGGGTAATTTCCACAATAACTGTTAACTGTTAATTGTTAACTGCTAACTAATTAAATGGTGGTGAATATAAAACAATGGCAAATAAAGACTATTATGAAGTGCTTGGACTTCAAAAGGGCGCAAGCGATGATGAAATAAAAAGAGCCTTTAGAAAATTAGCCGTAAAATATCATCCAGATAGAAATCAGGGAAATGCTGAAGCAGAAGAAAAGTTTAAGGAAATAAATGAAGCTTATCAGATTCTTTCAGACCCTGAAAAGAGAGCTAAATATGATCAGTTTGGATCAGCTGCATTTGACGGAACAGGTGGATTTAATGGCGGCGGATTCGGCGGATTTGATGGATTTGATATGGGCGGATTCGGTGATATTTTTGAATCATTCTTTGGAGGCGGCGGTGGCAGCTCTAGAAGAAGAAACGGTCCTGTAAGGGGTAACGATATAGAGTATACAGTGACATTGACTTTTGAAGAAGCTGTATTTGGTGTTGAAAAAGAAATTTCAGTAACAAGAAGTGAAAACTGTGAACATTGTAATGGTTCTGGAGCTGAACCAGGAACAAATGTAAAGACATGTCCAACATGTGGCGGTTCAGGTCAGGTAAGAGTTCAAAGACAGACTCCACTTGGAAGCTTTGTATCAACTTCTACATGTGATCACTGTCATGGAAGTGGTAAGATTACAGAAACTCCATGTAAGGAATGTAGAGGAAAAGGTCATATAAGAAAGACTAGAAAGATAAAAGTAAATATTCCTGCTGGTGTAGATACTGGAAATGTAATGCCTTTAAGAGGACAAGGAGAACATGGTTTAAGAGGTGGAAGTCCTGGAGATTTATACGTTAAGATAAATGTTACTCCATCTAAGACATTCACAAGAAAAGGAAATGATGTATATATAGATGCACACATTTCTATGGCAAAGGCTGCTTTAGGTACAGAAATAACTGTAGCTACAGTAGACGGAAATGTTAAATATACTGTTCCAGCCGGTACTCAGTCAGGAACTATGTTCAGATTAAAAGGCAAAGGAATTCAAAGAGTTAATTCATCGGGTAAAGGAGATCAATATGTTAAGGTTATAGTTGATATTCCTAAGTCATTGAATAAAGCTCAGGAAGAAGCACTTTATGCATTTATGAAAGCTTCAGGTGAAGAAGTTGATGAAGCAACAGGAACTCATAAAAAGAAGCTATTTGGAAAAAATAAATAAGTTTAGGTTTTTGTTTTTAAGTAAAAAAGCTGGGGCTGTATCAAATTGAAGTTTTTTAAACTCAATTTGATACAGCCCCTTTTAATTTTACTTTCTTCAGTTCCAAAAGAATAACAATCTTTTGCTATAAGAAACATCTAGCTAAGGTTAAGGAAACCGAAGACCTCATATTAAATTTACAACCACATATTATATCTAAAGAAGAAGTATAAACTGATATTAAAAGCAACAGGCTGATAGAACAGAAGCAGAAAGGTCTATATAGCGTATATTTCCTTTAATAATAAATTTTTAATATAGTATGAGAAACTTAAATATTAACTTGCTGTTGATAAATGTCATTTGTCAATTGAAATATATATATGTATAATTAGTATGAACACTAAAAGACGGAGTGAAGAAAAAATGAGAATGAGAAAAAAACCTTGGGCAAGACCTGAGCTTGAAAGTTGTGAGTTTTTTATTATAAATCCAAAAGAAAATAAAGGAAAGTGGATAGATACTTTTAAAAATAAGAATAATCCTATTTATTTAGAACTTGGATGTGGAAAAGGAACATTCATGGCGGTTCATGGAAGTGAAAATCCAGATATAAATTATATTGCAATAGACATAAAAGATGAAGTCTTAGGTTTAGCAAAGAGAAATATTGAAAAAGCATTTAAAGAAAAAAATAGACCAGTTGATAATGTCAAACTTATGGCACAGGAAATAGGTCTTATTAATGAAATGCTTGGTGATGGGGATGTAATAGAAAGAATATATATTAACTTCTGCAATCCATGGCCAAAAGAAAAACATAAAAAGAGAAGATTAACACATACTAGACAATTAAATCAATATAGAAATTTTCTTAATGATAAAGGTGAGATTTATTTTAAGACAGATGATGATGAATTATTTGAAGAATCTCTTGAATATTTTAAGGAAAGTAAGTTTACAATTAAATATATAACATATGATCTTCATAACAGTGATTTTAAAGGAAATGTTGAAACTGAACATGAAATAATGTTTACTGAACAGGGGATTAAGACTAAATTTTTAATTGCAGTGAAGGAAGATTAATATACATAATATTGATATAAGTAAATAGTGCAGAGTGTAGTAATTTTATTATTTTAAAACTTTATATTTACATTGTTAGAATCTGAATTGTATAATCGTAGGAATTAAGGAATTTAAGAATAACAGTTGATAATGGTAACTTTTAATTATCAATTTTCAATTATCAACTGACTAAGGGAAGGAAGAAGAACATGGAAGGTATTTGGATAGAAGTTAGTGTAATTACAAAAAGCGAGGCATTAGAACCAATTTCGGGAATATTTTATGGATTAGGATGTCCTAATGTAGCAATAGAAGACCCACAGGATTTATTGTCAAGAGATCAAGGACCATTAACTTGGGATTTTGCTGATATAAACATATTAGAACATAAGGGGAATGCAGCAGTTGTTAAAGCTTACTTCTCACAAGATGATAAAGTAGATGAAATTGTTGAACATGTTAAAAAAGCTCTTGAAGAATTAAAAGAAATGGGAATTGAAATTGGTGAAGGAACAGTAAGCTATAAAGAAATGCATGAAGAAGACTGGGCGAACAATTGGAAAAAGTACTACAAACCGGTTAAGATAACTGATAAGATTGTAATCAAACCAATCTGGGAAGATTATAAAGAAGAAGAAAATGATTTAGTTATTGAATTAGACCCAGGAATGGCATTTGGAACAGGAACACACGAAACAACAAGAATGTGTATTCAGGCTTTAGATAAATATGTTGAACCTGATACAACTGTATTTGACGTAGGATGTGGATCAGGAATACTTGCAATTGCAGCAGCTAAGCTTGGAGCAAAACATGTTGTAGGAGTAGATTTAGATCCAGTTGCAGTTGATTCATCTAAGGAAAATGTAGGATTTAATAACTTAGATAACATCGAGATATTAGAAGGAAATCTTTTAGATGTAGTTGAAGGCAAGGCAGATATAGTTGTTGCAAACATAATTGCTGAAATAATATGCATATTAACATCAGATGTTAAAAAAGCCCTTAATGAAGGCGGCTTATTTATAACTTCAGGAATTATTCATGACAGAGTAGAAATGGTTTGTGATAAATTAAAGGAATGTGGTTTTGAAGTTATGGAAATTAACAAAGATGGAGAGTGGAACTGTATAGTTGCTAAATCTATCGGATAGGAGAATTTATGCATAAATTTTTTACAGAACCTCATAATATTACTGAAAACGTGGGGATAATTGTTGGTGATGATGTAAAACATATTTATAAAGTCTTGAGACTTAGTGAAGGTGAAGAAGTTGTACTTAATAATTGTGAAGGTACAGAATATTTAGGAAAGATTAAATCTATAAATAAGAGTGAAGTTATAGTAGATATAATTGAAAAACTTGATATAAATAATGAAAGTGATATTAAAATTCATCTTTTTCAAGGACTTCCAAAGGGACAAAAGATGGATCTTATAGTTCAAAAGGGAACTGAACTTGGGATAAATGAGTTTATTCCTATAATTACAGAAAGAGTTGATGTAAAGCTTAAGGGAGAATTTAAAAAATTAGATAGACTGAATAGAATTGCATTAGAAGCAAGCAAACAGTCTAAGAGAAGTATAATCCCTAAAGTTAAGGAAGTAATAAATTTTGATGAAGCTATGTCACAGCTTAAAGATATGGATCTTGTTTTAGTTCCATATGAAAATGCAGAGAACTTTGGAATAAAAACTCTTATGAGAAAATTAAGAGAAGAAAAAGAGGATTTAAGCTATATACATAATGTAGGAATAGTAATAGGACCAGAAGGCGGATTTGAAGAAGACGAAATCACTTCATTAAGCAATCAGGGGGCATATATTGTAACTCTTGGAAGAAGAATTTTGCGTACAGAGACAGCAGGATTTACTGCTACTGCATTAATTCAATATGAATTAAGTGATTTAGGAGGAAACTAATTATAATGGCAAGCCAAATTAAAATAATGAGAGCGGCAGGGGATAAGGTCCAGATTAAAACAACTGCTGACAAAGTAGTAAGAAAGAATGATGATGGAAAACATTATGTAGCATTTTCAACATTAGGGTGCAGGGTAAATCATTATGAAACAGAAGCTATGGCTGAAAAATTCATAAGAGAAGGTTATGAAATAACTGACTTTAGCAACTTTGCAGATGTTTATGTTGTAAATACATGCTCAGTAACAAATATGAGTGATAAAAAATCAAGGCAGATAATCAGCAGGGCAAGAAGAATAAATGAAAATGCCATAATTGCAGCTGTTGGATGCTATTCTCAGGTATCACCTGAAGAAGTGGCAAAAATAGAAGGTGTTGATGTTGTTCTTGGAACAAGAAATAAAGGCGATATTGTTTACTATGTAAATAAAGCTATAGATGAGAAAAAGTCACAGGTAGTCGTTGGAGAAGTTCTTAGAAACAAAGAATTTGAAGACTTGAATATAGAGGAATATCAAGATAAGACAAGAGCATTTTTAAAGATACAGGACGGATGCAATAGATTCTGTGCTTACTGTTTAATACCTTATACAAGAGGGGCAGTGTGCTCTAAGGATCCTCAAAAAGTGATAAGTGAAATACATAAACTTGCAGAACATGGATTTAAAGAAATAATATTATCTGGAATTCATACAGCATCATATGGTGTTGACTTAGAAGGAAATATTTCGTTAATTACAATATTAGAAGAAATAGAAAAAATAGATGGAATAGAAAGAGTGAGAATAGGTTCTATAGAACCATCTTTCTTTACTGATGAAGTCATCAAGAAGATGAAAAGAATGAAGAAGCTATGCCCACAGTTCCATTTATCACTTCAAAGTGGATGTGATTCAACGTTAAAGAGAATGAACAGAAGATACACTGCAAAGGAATATGAAGAAGCAGTATATAGAATAAGAGAAAACTTAAAAGATGCATCAATAACTACTGATGTAATAGTTGGATTCCCAGGAGAAACTGATGAAGAATTCAATGAAACTTATGAATATTTAAAAAGGTTAAAATTAACTAAAACTCATATATTTAAGTTCAGCCCAAGAAAGGGAACTAAAGCAGCTACAATGCCTGATCAAATTGATGGAACAATTAAGGAGAAGAGAAGCAAAGCTTTAATTGAACTTAATGATAAAAATGAAGCGGATTTCAGCAGAAGTCTTGTGGGAAGAGAAATGGATGTTTTAGTAGAACAAGAAGTTTCAAAGAAGCCTGGAGTATTTGAAGGATATACAAGAAATTACGTAAAAGTTGAAATAGTTAATGGTAGCGAGGAAATGATAGGGAAAATAGTTCCATGCTTAATAGAAGAGGCAAATGGAGATTATGTAACTGGAAAAAGAATATAAAATTTTGTTATAATTAGCACAAGTGACCAGTATAATGTGGTTTACTTCGTAAGAACAAAGGATAATATTAATGAATAGAGTGATTTAGTGATTGATTTTATCAAAAAATGTTCATAATGCTGATTAAAAAATTGTATTAATCATTATCTTTTTAATCAGTATTGAATAAAAGTTAACTGTTACTTGTTAACTTTTAACTAACGTATAAGGAGGTGATATCATGGAAGATTGTATTTTTTGTAAAATAATAAATGGTGACATACCGAGCAATAAGATATATGAAGATGATAAAGTCTATGCTTTTAATGATATAAATCCAGAAGCTCCAGTTCATTTTTTAGTAATACCAAAGGAACATATTGAAAGTGCAAATGCTTTAAATGAAAATAATTCAGATGTTGTAGCACATATATTTAAAGTTATTAATAAATTAGTAGTAGAGCTTGGTATTGCAGAAAAAGGTTACAGAATTGTAAATAACTGTGGAGAAGATGGCGGACAGACTGTAAAACATTTACATTTTCATGTGCTTGGAGGTAGAAGTTTACAATGGCCACCGGGCTAAAACAAATATTATGAGAAATCTGGGCAGGATTTTTTCTTAATTTCTTGACAGTAATTATTTAAATATTGTATAATACAATATGTGTTATTAAGCCCATAGCTGAGTTAATTTAAGCTAGCGGAGGGAGGGATATTAAATGTCAGAAATCAAAGTTGGAGAAAACG
>JAEWQX010000197.1 GCA_023399035.1 Bacillota bacterium
CTCCTGATCATGAGTTACATATACAGTTGTTATTCCAACGTGCCTTTGAATATTCTTTATTGCTGATCTCATTTCTATTCTAAGTTTTGCATCAAGATTTGATAATGGTTCGTCCATTAACAGAACATCTGGATGTATTACTATAGCCCTTGCCAGTGCAACTCTCTGCTGCTGTCCTCCTGATAAATTTTCAGGAAGCCTGTTCTTATATTCAGTTATTTTAACGATATCAAGCATTTCATCAAGTCTTTTTTCCATTTCGGGTTTAGGAATTTTTCTGAGCTTCAATCCATATTTAACATTTTCCTTTACAGTCATATGTGGAAATATGGCATAGTTCTGAAAAACCATTCCTATATTTCTTTTCTCAGCAGGTATTCCATTGATAACTTTATCATCAAATGATATGATTCCATCTTCTATAGAGTTAAAACCAGCTATCATTCTAAGCAGTGTTGTCTTACCACATCCTGATGGTCCTAGCAATGTAAAAAGTTCACCGTTTTTAATACTTAGAGACAAGTCTGGTATAACAGTATTGTTTCCATATTTTTTTACTACATGTTTAATTTCAATTGACTTACTCATATTTACCACCTCCATATAATTAACTTCACATTTGAACATACTTATTAAAACTAAAAAAACTAGTTTGCCAATATAATTAAGAATGTAGAATTTACATAATCCTACATTCTTAATTTAGCTGATTTATAAAAAGTTAATATTGTTAATTTGAAGTAAATATTTCTTTATATTTATCAAGCATATTTTGTTTGTTGCTGTTAACCCAGTCTTCATCATCTGTGATTAATTTAATATCATCAAATGATTCCAGTCCTTCAGATTTAACATCTTTCCTTACTGAACGTCTGTTGAGCTGTGTTGCAACAACTGTCTGTGCATCCTTGCTTGTTACAAAATCTATAAATTTTTTAGCATTTTCCATATTCTTTGCTCCTTTGATTATTGCTACACCATCAGCTTTTGCAATAGTACCTTCTGATGGATATACAACCTTTACTGGAGCCCCGTCTTTAGCATATTTAACTGCTGCTTCTTCAAAAGTCAAACCAACTGCATATTCACCATCAGCAACACCCTTATAAACAGCTGATGATCCGCTTAATAGCTTGCCATCAAGATTCTTTGTTAGTGCTGTAACATAATCCCATCCTTTTTCAGGGTCTCCATTACCCATTGCATAAAGCTGATTGATTAAATGTTCAAATGCAGAGGAAGATTTAGATGGATCTGCATTTGCAATTTTACCCTTCAGTTCAGGATTTAATAAATCACTGAATCCTTCAACTTTTATATCACCAATCAAATTTGTGTTTACCATGATAACACTTGGAATTACCGAAAATCTTGTAATATGTCCATCTTTATTCTTATAACCATCAATCACATCATCTTCATTTACTGACTTATATTCTTCAAATAAATCTGCTTTAGGCTGTAATGTAGAAAGTGAACCTCCCCACATAACATCGCCTAATGGATTTTCTCCTTCTGACTCAATACGTTTCAATAATTCACCTGAACCTGCTGTAACTACTTCAACTGAAACACCACTCTGATTTTCAAACTCATTGACTATAGGATCAATAAATTCAACTGGATGCGGACAATAAACAACAAGATCTTTTGTAGCTCCACCTGAATCACTACCATTTTCACTGCTTACTGCACCTCCACAGCCGCTGAATGTCAACAAAGTAGCAATTGATAAAAATACAGCTAAAAGTTTCTTTTTCATTGTAATTCCCCCTAAAACTTATATAATATTGAAATATGAAATAATTAATTGTCTTACTGTATGATTTAATTTTACCTTTGAAAACGTTTTGTTTAAACCCATTTTTCTATACTTTTATCTTAAAATTTGAAGTAAGTTTATTATAATAAATTGTTTTTTTGATAAATCTACTTGAGCTAAAAAGCTTGCATATGGTATTTTAGGTTCTGCTTTTGATATAGGATCAGCTGCTTCAGAATAATAACTATTTACTGGAGTTACACAACCTATATTTAAACAACAATCAAAACATTCAATAATTTTCATTTTCTTATTTGTAGGAAGACACATTCTTTCTGAAAAATTGAATGCTGTATTAAATCCTAAGTTAGGAATATAACTGCTTGATAGTACTGGACCTAACGGTATTATATCTGGAAAGTATAATATAGGAGCTGATAGTATTCCAGAATAAACTCCTGTTCCATAATTATAAAGTTCCGAAAAACATCACAGCCCTTCAAACTCTTATCCACCTGCCCTCAGCCCAATTTCCAGCAGTTCCCTGATAATAAAGTTCCGAAAGCGAAAAAAGGGCAATTTTGAACAGTTATCTACAGGTTTTTCAAGTTAAAATCATAATAAAGTTTGGAAAAAATTCTTACCTTTTTCCTGTTGAATTTCCTTGTTATTTTTCTGTACTTTATCCTGTTTTTCTTCCTTGTTAAATCTTTCTTATTTCCCATGCTTACTGGTATTTCGCCTTGCGTAGCAATGGTAGAATTTCTTATTTCATTCATGTTCTAGTGCTTATTTTTAGACGCAAAAAAACCAGTACTCAGGTATTTTTCAACCTTTGTACTGGCTTATTTTTCTGAACTATTTTATTATGTTCGAAACTTTATTA
>JAEWQX010000014.1 GCA_023399035.1 Bacillota bacterium
TTATTAATTTACACTCTTTCAGATTTACAAACTATTCTTCAGAACTTTGTTTTAAATAAATGCAAAAACGAGGATTAGAATTTAAATCCTCGTTTTTTACTTAATCTAGCATTAATTTATTTTAATGGATAATCTTCTGACATTTTAACAGATAAATTTTATATGTTTTTATTTTTTTCTAAAATGAAAATAAGGAGGCCTATAATTTAAATAGACCTACAGTAACCATTTTATATTTTATTTAAAGTTTTTCACGTCTTGCAGTAGATTTTATAAACAGCTTCTTCAAAGCTTCTTTGTCATCATTTTTTATAGCATTTTTTATTTTATCAAGTTCGCTTTCAAAATTCTCTATAGATTTAAGGAGGTTTTCCTTATTTCCTAAAAATAACTCACTCCATAAATCTTCATTTATATTAGCTATTCTTGTTAAATCCCTATAACTATCACCTATGAAACTTCCTGTTTCTCTGCCTTCAACATCACTGTTAACAAGTGCAACTGCAAGGGTATGAGGCAGCTGGCTTGTATACCCTATCATTTCATCATGGTATTCAGGAGTTATTCTTCTAACTCTATTAAATCCAAGCTTATACACTAAATTTTCTATAAGATCAAGATTTTCAGGCTTATTTCTTTCAACCGGAGTTATTATATAATTAGCTCCATTAAATACATCTGCACTTGCAAAATCTATGCCTTTCTTTTCTCTTCCTGCCATGGGATGTCCAAAAACAAAATCTATATTGGGAGGTAATATATCAACTACATCCTGAATAAATAATTTTTTTATTCCAGTTGCATCTGTTATTACTGCCCCATCTTTAAAATTATTTTTGTTGTCTAATATAAATTGCTTAACCAGCCTAGGATATAGTGATATTATTATTAAATCTGCATCTTTTACAATCTGTTCTCCAGATGTAAATCCTTCCTTAATAAGTCCCTGTTCCTTAGCTTTTTCTAAGGATTCTTCATTTATATCAATTCCATATACATCAGTAAATCCTGCTTTTTTTAAGGCCATGGTAAAAGATCCCCCAATTACTCCAAGGCCTACTACTACTATTTTCATTTTATATATACCCCCTTTTCTCAGTTAACAGCTGATGATTGAAGATTAATAGTTGGCGGATGATTTTGCTGAAGCAAAATCTATGCAATAAATATATCTAAAAAGCTGTAAGCTTTTTTCCTTAACTCTCCACTATCAACTATCAATTCTCAACCCCCTAAATCTGCTTATCTTCTAATTCTGCTACTACTTTTACTTTTTTCATTAATTGCTCAAACTGATCTGGTGTTAAGCTTTGCTGTCCATCACTTAATGCATTTTCAGGATCATTATGAACTTCAATCATGATTCCATCTGCACCTGCAATAACTGCACATTTTGCCATTGGTTCAACCATATATGAATATCCACCTGCATGACTTGGATCAATAATTATTGGTAAATGTGATAGCTTTTTGATTACAGGTACTGCCTGTAAATCTAAAGTATTTCTTGTGATAGTTTCAAAGGTTCTTATTCCTCTTTCACATAAAATAACCTGTTCGTTACCACCAGCCATTATGTATTCTGCTGACATAAGCCATTCTTCTATAGTTGCACTCAGCCCTCTCTTTAATAAAACAGGCTTTCTTGTCTTACCTATCTGCTTAAGTAAATCAAAGTTCTGCATATTTCTTGCACCTATCTGAATCACATCAACATCTTCTACAAATTCATCTATATAATCTGTAGACATTATTTCTGTTACTATTGGAAGACCTGTTTCTTCTTTTGCAGTCTTTAACAGCTTAAGCCCTTCAAGTTCAAGTCCTTGGAAGCTGTATGGTGAAGTTCTAGGTTTAAAAGCTCCTCCTCTTAAAAAGTTTGCCCCTGCTTTCTTTACCCTTCTTGCTACTTCAACTATCTGTTCTTCTGACTCTACTGAACAAGGACCTGCAATTACTCCTAATCTTCCTCCTCCAATAATAGAGTTACCAACACTTACTACTGTATCCTGTGGCTTAAATAATCTATTTGCTTTCTTAAAAGGCTCCTGAACTTTCATAACCTTATCTACACCTTTTAACCCTTGAATTTTCTTAGGGTCTATCATTGAAGTATCTCCTATGATACCTAATATATAGTATGTTTCCCCCTTAGAAAGGTTAGTTAAAAGACCCTTTGATTCAACTATATCCTTAACCTTTTTTACTTCTTCATCTTTAGCATCTGACTTCATAACAATTATCATTAGTCATCCTCCTATACTACATTAAATTTTTATATTTTCCTACTGTGCTTATTATCCTACATTTTATAATATAAACTATTTACATTAATCTTTCAATTTATTTTCCTAATCAAAATGATTACAGAATTATCTTCTAAATTCAGCATTTTTATTGGCTTTGTGCACATAAAAAATGAAATATAGATTATCATAAAATTCTTATGATAATCTATATCTTCACTAACTTATTGAAGTGCTACAATTTCCTTCAGTTCATGAATAACATCATTTATAGTTCCATTATTTATAACTATTTTATCTGCTGCTTCTTTGTAAAGCTCGTATCTCTCTTTATATAAATTCAATACTTTTTCTTTACCATCCTTAAGCAGAGGACGCTTTGACACATCAACATCTTGAAGTATATTTTCTACTGGCCTGTTTAAGAAAATAATTATAGAATCCTGTTTCAATATATCTATATTTTCTTTTTTCTTGATTACACCTCCTCCAGTAGAAATCAATATGTTATTCTTTTCTGATAACTCCCTGCATGCCTGTGTTTCAATATTTCTAAAATAATCTTCACCTTTTTCAAAAAGTTCTGCAATAGTCTTCGATGTCATTTCCTGTATATAATCATCCATATCATAGAATTTTATTTTCAGCTGCTTTGCAAGTATTTTTCCTATTGTAGTTTTCCCACTTCCAGGCATACCTATTAAAACTATTCTGCTTTTCATACTCACCACCCCAACACAACAATAGTTAACAGTTTGCAGTTAACAATTAATAGTTCATATTTTATGTATTAATTAGTATAATCTAAACCATAAAATTGAAGTAAGTACATTATTAATTAATTACTGCTACAGTTAACTTGTATTATTTAAACTGTTTATTTATATATTCATATACTTCATCTAGAACATCACTGCTGATACTCACTTCCTGCCATATTTCCTCAGCCTTAACAGCCTGACCAACAAGCATCTCTAGGCCTCCGCATACTTTTTTGTCAAGTTCCTGTCCAATTTCTAAGAACCTTGTCATTCTAGGGTTATAAATAATATCAATCAATGTATCAAAATTACCTATAACATCTTCCTGAACAGGACTTACGCCAGTTTTAGGATACATTCCTACAGGTGTAGTATTTACTAATATCTGACCCTTGACTCCTTTTGTTTTTTCATATGTTGTGTATTCAACTCTTTCATCATCATAATCGGATTCATTCTTCGCAGTTCTTGATACAATATATAGCTTTTTTATACCTTTATCTAAAAGATATGTCACTACTGCCTTAGATGCTCCCCCTGTACCAAGCACCATAGCAGTCTGACCTTTAACATTAATATTGTTTTTCTCTAATATTGTTCCAAATCCAAAGTAATCAGTATTGTGTCCAAATAATTTTCCTTCTTTAAGATAAATAGTGTTCACTGCACCTATCTTTTTTGCTTCTTCAGATATTGAATCAAGATATTTCATTATTTCCTGTTTATAAGGTATTGTCACATTTGTTCCCTTTATTTTTAATATCCTTAGTGAATCGCATACCCTGCTTATATCTTTTTTATCTACTTCAAATATCTTATATGCACCATCAATATTTAATAATTCAAAAATCTTCTCATGTATCTGCGGTGAAATACTGTGAGGAAGCCTTTCTCCCAAAACTCCGTAAAAATCCATAATAACCACTTCTTCCATTTTATAATTAATAATTTTTTTACACATATCTTTAATATTACAAATTAAAAAATATACACTAAAAACTCCAAGAATATATTTTAAGAAATCCCCCCAGGAGGTTTCCTCCTTAACTTTCAATTATCAACTCTAAACTTTCAACTGATTAAAGGTTCTTTCTATATCCTCCAAGAAGCTTAAAATATGGACTATTCTGCCTTATTAAATTCAAAGCTGTTATTACTTCTGGACTGTCTATGTTTCCATCAAAATCAACATATAAGAAGTAGTTCCATGTTCCATGTTCCATTGGTCTTGATTCTATTTTTATCATATTAATATTGTTTTCTGCAAAATGACTTATTAATTTATATAGAGTACCAGCCTTATCATCTATTGAAAATACTACACTTACCTTATTGCATGATTCATCTGATTCAAGATTCTTTGATATTATTATGAATCTTGTAGTATTCTGGCTCTGATTATTGATATTTTCCTTGATTATATCAAGATTATAGATTTGAGCTGCTCTTTTGCTTGCTATTGCAACCTTTGATTTTTCCTTTAAATCACTAACAAGCTTTGCACTTACTGATGTACTGTGGAAAGGTATTAGCTTCCATTCAGGATGACATTTTAAGAATTCTGTACTTTGGGCAAATGGCTGTGGATGTGAATAAACTTCTTTTATATCATCTAAAGTTGTTCCTTTGACACCTACAATATTTTGTTCTGCTCTTACACACTGTTCTCCAACAATGTAAAATTCATATTTATACAACAAATCATAAACTTGAGCAATTGCACCTGTAGAAGAATTTTCAATAGGTACCACTCCATAATCTATTTCATTATTTTTTACTGCTAAAAATACATCCTCAAATTCATCATAAGCTTTTGGATCCTTAACCCTGCCAAAATATTTAAACATAGCTTCTTCTGTAAATGATCCTGAAACTCCAAAAAATCCTATCTTTTTATCAGTATCCTTTTTGTTATACACAGCCTTTGACTTCTTCAACTCCTCTATGCTGCTTTTCTTTTCTGATTCCTGCATCTTTCTATTTTGAAGGTGTCTTGAAACCTCCATTAAATCATTGTAAAATTCTTTAAGTTCTCCTGCATAGTCCTTATTTTCTAAGTAGCCTATATTTTTTTCAATGACTTCATCTTCCCTGCCTCTATTGAATATTGGAAGATTATTTTTCATCTTATAATCTGCTACACTAAGAACTACATTCATTCTTTCTTCAAACAGCTTTGTTATTTCTCTGTCTATTTCATCGATTCGCACTCTATAGTCATCTAAATCTGCCATTTTAAAAGTTTCTCTCCTTTACAATACTTATTAGGTTAACATTCAACATATAAATTGCTTTATTTTTATAAAATTAAATCTAAGATTCCAATTGCAGTTACAGCTTCAATGACCGGAACTGCTCTCTGAACTATACATGGATCGTGTCTTCCTTCAATTACAAGTTCAGAATCCTTCTTTTCTGCAATATCAATAGTTCTCTGTTTTTTAGCAATTGATGGGGTTGGCTTTATTCCTACCTTGAATAATATAGGCATTCCATTTGTTATTCCGCCTGTGATACCTCCATTATTGTTAGTATAAGTCTTTACTTCATCACCATCATAATAATATTCATCATTACACTGTGAACCTCTAAGTTCGCTCATTTCAAAACCTCTTCCAAATTCAATTCCCTTTACAGCAGGAACTGAAAACATTAGATGTGCAAGAGTTGATTCAACTGAATCAAAAAATGGATTTCCTATTCCTGCATTTATTCCAATTACAGTACATTCTATTGTTCCTCCAACAGAATCACAGTCACTTCTCGCTTCAAGAATAGTATTTCTCATTAACTCTTCTTTTTCTGGGCAAAGCAAAGGCAGTTCATTTACCTTTAAGCTGTCTAAAAGTTCTTTTGTAAGTTCTACTTCAGCAAAACCTTTATCATACACCTGTCCTATACTCTTTACATGAGCTCCGATATTAATTCCTCTGCTAGTCAATATCTGCTTACATACAGCTCCTGCAAAAACAAGTGGTGCTGTTATTCTTCCAGAAAAATGTCCACCGCCTCTGTAATCATTAAATCCCTTATATCTTATATATCCAGGATAATCAGCATGACCAGGTCTCATTAAATCCTTAAGCTTTCCATAATCTTTTGAATGCTGGTCGCTGTTTCTTATAACTGCACATAAAGGTGTACCAGTAGTCTTTCCTTCGAAAAATCCACTTAATATCTCTGGCTTGTCGCCTTCTTTTCTAGCAGTAGAAAGTCTGCTTTTCCCTGGTGCTCTTCTTGCCATTTCCTTTAATACTTCTTCCATGTCAATTTTAACACCAGATGGAAGCCCATCAATTGTGATTCCTATTCCTGCCCCGTGAGATTCTCCAAATATGGATATTTTTAATTTATTCCCCCACATTCCACTCATTAAATACGCCTCCTACATTTTTAAAGTCATTCCAAAACTCTGGATAAGATTTTGAAACACATTCATAATCCTTTATTATTATAGGTTCTTCACATACAGTTGATGCAATTGCAAGGGTCATTGCAATTCTATGGTCTTTGTGGCTCCATACAGTACATCCTCCTTTAAGCTTTGAAACACCTTCTATAATTAGTCCATCTTCTTTTTCTGTTATCTTTGCTCCAAGCTTGTTGAGTTCAGATGTAACTGCAGCAAGTCTGTCACATTCCTTTATTCTAAGCCTTCCTGCATTTATAACTTCAGTTGTTCCTCTACAAAGACATGCAACAAGGGAAACTACAGGAATAATATCAGGGCATTGTGAACCATCAACAACAGTACATTTTAATTCATCATTTATAGTCCCAATAAGTCCTGCACCCTTGTTTTCAATTTTAACACCCATTCTTTCAAGAATATCTATAACTTCCTTATCTCCCTGAAGAGAATCCCTCTTGAGATCATTGACTACTACTTCACTAGAAAGTGCATCACCGCAGAGGAAGAATGCTGCCTGTGAATAATCACCTTCAACTCTGTAATCTCTGCTCACATAAGTCTGATTTCCCTTTATTACGAATTCCTTATAATCATTATTTATGATTTCAATTCCGAAATCCCTCATTGCACTTAAAGTAAGATCAATATATCCCTTTGATTCCATTTCTGTAGTTATTACTATCTTTGAATCCCCATCAAGTAGTGGAAGTGTAAATAATAAACCTGTTATAAACTGTGAGCTTATATTTCCTTTTACTTTAAACTCACCAGCTTTTAATCTTCCTTCAGTCCTTAAATCAAGAACTCCCTCCTTATATGAATACCTGATTCCCTGTTCATCGAAAATTCTGTAATATGTATCAAGAGGTCTCTTTCCTAGATTTCCCCTGCCTACAAACTTGTTAACGCCTTCAAATAAAGCTGCTATAGGCACCAAAAATCTAAGTGTAGATCCTGATTCATT
>JAEWQX010000047.1 GCA_023399035.1 Bacillota bacterium
AGCTAATACAAATGCTAATTCGTAAGTTTCATCAAAGTTTAATACTTCTTTTAATTTTACTCTATTCACATTAGCTAAAATACATCCGCCAAGTCCCATTTCAACAGCTCCAAGAAGCATAGTTTGAAGGGCAATTCCTTCATCTTGAACTGAACCAGCTCCAAGGCTTTTATCTCTGAACATTATTATATATGCACTTGGTTTTTCTTCATCAACTGGGCCATCCCAGTCCTTTAAATATCCAGCCCAGAATAAGTTTTCACTTATCTTTTTGTTGTCTTCTGCATTGTTGAATATCATGTACTTAAGTCCTTGAAGGTTTCTTCCTGATGGACATAATCTTGCAAGGTCAACTAATTCTCTTAATGTGCTTAATTCTATTGTCTTGTCACCATAAAATCTTCTGTAGGATCTGTTTTTTCTTACCAAATCTTTTATCATAAAATCACCTCAATCAATTATTCTTTTAAGTTGTTATTTTTATCTTAATCCCCTAAAATTCAGTGATTTTTAAGATACACTACTTATTACCTTAAAAATATTAATATTATACTAACACAAATTAGACTTATATTATAAACATTTTTTATATTAATGAAATAAATTTGTACATTCCTATTATTTATAACCACTAGATCTAATACAGCCTTTACCTAATAAAAATAAAATAGTTAATTTATCATCAGACTAATAATTTCATTATTTATGCAAAAACTATTTTGTGTAAATACAAAAGAGCTGACAAATTATCAGCTCTTTAAATTACAATATCATTATTAGCTTTTAGGAATAAAAGATTAAATCAGCTTATTTCCTGTTCCACGAATATGAGCTTCAATATCCTTATCATTTGCTGGTCTGGCATATTGAACTTTTACTGTATCTCCTTGAACAGATACATGTCTAACTCCATCCATCTTTTCTAAGTTATTTTTAAGTTGATTTCTTGCTAATGAATTTGGAAGTTCACGAATTTTATATTCACCTTTTAGCATATTAAAATCATCTCCCAACATAGATTTTACAGTAATATCTTGCCCACTCTACGCTTTTTTATGATGTTATATAATAGCATTACAAGTAAAACTATCTCACCTATATATTTTCTAAATATATAACTGATGACATTGCATATATAGAGGAATGGATGAATACTCTTCCAAGAAGAATACTTAACTACAAAACTCCAGAAGAGCTATTTGAATTACACTTAGATGAAATCTATGCAATATAAATAAATTCAAGCGTTTAAATCATAAATACAAAATAGTTCAATTTGTTATTGCAATTTATCTAATAAATAAATTTAAAAAATATAAAATATTCTGTTTAATAAAGGATCAAATATACAAAAAAATTGACAAAATATTTATATGATGGTATTCTTTTGAATGTAATTTAATTCAAATATAATATATAATTTAAAAATAATAAAATAAAAACCATAAATATTATATGTTTACGATTAAAATACAAACATAATTTATCTATAAGATAAGGGGAGAGGGGAAATGAATAATGTTAAGTAAAAAAACTAAAAAAATTGTTGCAGCTACGATGGTAGCAGCGGTTAGTAATTCGTATGTTGCCTCAGCTGAAAGTTTAAGCGTTACAAAATTAATTGATACAAATAATGAGGTAAATATCGAAAAACATCAGTCAGAAGATGAAGAGATTAGTGAATATGATTCATCTGAATATGTAAATGATATAACTACAGGCAGTGCAGTACAGACTACTGGAGGACAAGTTGAAGCTGGTCAGTCAGATTTTGAATTTTATGAAAGTACTGGTACAATAACCAAATATATTGGTAATGAAAAAAATGTAACCGTTCCTAGCCAGATTAATGGGGTAGCTGTAAAAGAGATAAGTTCTTCAGCATTTCAAGGAGAATATGATAATGATAGTGAAGAATATGTTTCTAATATTGAAACTATTATTATTGAAAATGGAATAGAAACAATTGAAAAATATGCATTCCAAAACTGTGTAAATTTAGAAAGTATAGAAATACCAGAAAGTGTTACATATATAGGACATGATGCACTAACTAATTGTTCAAGTTTAAAAAGTATAAATGTAAATGAAAATAATAAAAATTATAAAAGTATTGATGGAGTGCTGTTTGGAAAAACTGATGATACTAATGATGCAGAATCATTTAATAGATTAATTAAATATCCTGATTTAAAAAGAGGAAGCGAATATTCAATTCCAGATAATATAACAGAAATTGATGATTTTGCATTTGAAAATTGTATAAAAATTAAAAGATTAGTATTTCCGGAATCAATAGTGAGAATTGAGGGGAATTCTATTGGTATATGGAATGGGCTAGAAGAATATTATGTTCCTAATGATAGAGTAAGAAATCTTGTATTTGGTTTAGGACATATAAAAAATAATCAAATTTTAATTGGACAGCCTGGCAATGCAGAAGAAGATAGCAAATCAGATTTTATATATTATATTAAAAATCTTGGTAGAGAATTTGATGAAAATGGAGATTGTACTATAATTAGAGGAATAGTTATAGATGGCTATTCAGGAAATAAAGCAGATATTGAAATACCAGATGAAATTGAAGGAATAGAAGTTATTGAAGTTGTAATTGAATCAGTGAGTGAATATGGAGAAAATAAAGTAGAGTCTATTAAGATTCCTGAAACAGTTAAAGATGTGAGATGTTACAATACAAGAAACTTGAAGAAAATAGTTGTAGATAAATCAAATTCAAATTACAGCTCTATTGATGGAGTGTTATTTGATAAAAATGGTACAACATTAATACATTATCCAAGTGGAAAAGAAGATGAAACATATACAGTACCAGAAGGAACTATAAGGATATCAAGGGGAGCTTTTTCTAATTGTAAAAATTTAAAAGAATTAAATGTTTCTAAGAATGTAAAAGATATAGAAAATGCTTTTGCTATGAGTTGTCAAAATTTAGAGAGTATTAATGTTGATGAAGAGAATGAACATTATTTAAGTGAAGATGGTATTCTATTTAATAAAAACAAAGACATATTAATAAAATATCCTGCTAAAAAGGAAGATGCTGATTATAATATTCCAGAAGGTGTAATTGAAATAGAAACATATGCATTCAGTGGAAATAATAATTTAGTTAATATTACTTTACATAAAAATGTATCTGATGTTGGATATAGTGCATTTGCTGGATGTGATAAGTTAGAAAATATAAATGTTGATGATAGCAATGAATATTTTAAAGATATGGATGGAGTGTTAATAGATTCTGAGGAAAAAACATTAATACAATGTCCAAATGGGAAAATAAACAATACTTATAAAATTCCTGAAAATATTGAGGTTTTAGGTGCAGGATGTTTTTCAGATAGTGACAACTTAATTTCAATAGTAATACCTGAAAATGTTACTACTATTGGAGATGATGTATTTTCTGATTGTTTTAATTTAAAAAATGTAACTATGTCAGATAGTGTTACATGGATAGGATATTACGCTTTTAATTATTGTGAAAATTTAGAGTCTATTAATTTATCTAAGAGTATTAATGCAGTTTATGATGGGATGTTTGAGGGCTGTTATAAATTACGTAGTATAGTTATTCCAGAAGGTGTGACAAGTCTATATTCTTATTTGTTTGATTGCTGTGAAGCCTTGAAAAGTATTGCTATTCCTTCAACAGTAAAATATATTGATTCAGAGGCTTTTGCATATATTCCAGAAAGTACTAAAATATATGCAGCAACTGAAGAAGTAAAAAAATTGATAAATAAGAATTCAGATATTGATGAAGATAGAATTATTGTAGGAGATGCACCAGAAGATGACTCTAATTCAGGATCGGGTGGAGAACCATCAGATGAGGATTCAAGCACTGAAGGAGGAACAGGATCAGGAGGAGCATCAGGTGGCAACTCGGGATCTAATGGAGGATCTAGTTCGGGAGGATCATCATCAAGTGGTGGTTCAAGTTCTAGTGGGTCTGGTTCAGGAAGTTCATCATCAGGATCAAGCAATGATAGTACTGATGATAAAAAAGAAGAAAGCTCATCAGGTGATAGTCAGTCAGGTGTAGATGGTTCATCATCAACTTTAAATAGTTCATGGATTAAAAATAATGATGGTACATGGTCATATACTGATTCAACAGGGGTAAAAGCAGCTTCAACATGGATACAGGATTCAGGAAAATGGTATTACTTAAATGAAAATGGGGTTATGAAAACTGGCTGGCATCAGGATTATGATGGAAAATGGTATTATTTAAATGATTCAGGAGAAATGAAGTCTGGATGGCATAAAGATAATAATAAATGGTATTACTTAAATAATTCAGGGGATATGGCTACTGGATGGATAAAAGATAATGATAAGTGGTATTATCTAAATGAAAATGGGGACATGCAATCTAGTGGCTGGAAATCTATTAATGGTAAGTGGTATTATTTCTATGCTGATGGTAAGATGGCATCCAATACTACTATAGATGGATATAAAGTTAATTCAAACGGTGAATGGGTATAGGTGAAGTTCCAAGAAGAGAAATTTACTAAAATATTTATAATAGAAACTTCGTAAGACATATGTTTTACGAAGTTTTTTTAATAAAATAGAAATAATTTAAATCCTTCATTGTGATATAATTAGAAAATAAATGATGATTAATATAGAATAAGATAAATTTTTGGAGGTGAAAATGAAGAATAAGGTTATTTTAATAGTTATATGCTTTATGTGTTTTGGATTTATACTTTTTAATTCAAGTCAGGTTTCAACTGTATCCAATACCAGAAGCAGAGAGGTTGTTAATGAAGTTATAAATATTGCTTCGAAAACAGATATAGGACAGCATTTGTTAGAGAAAGTCACACCAACTGAGCTTAATCTTATAGTAAGGAAGATAGCTCATGCTTTTGAATTCTTTTTATTAGGATTAGTATTATGTTTTACATTCAGATATTTTAAGGTGGATGATATGAATATATTAATATATACTCTTTTTATTGTACT
>JAEWQX010000052.1 GCA_023399035.1 Bacillota bacterium
GTTATATACCCTGCACATAACTCAAAATTTATGATGGATGATTCAGTTTTATATAGAGGTACAGCAATATTTTTACAGACTATTATAGATTATTTGAATGATCAGCATTAATATATAAAAATATACCTTTATATCGTATTCACAACATTAATTGATAATTATTTACACAAAAAAAATATAATGATATAATTAAATTGTTACAGATAATTATAGAAACGAACTGTTAATATGTTTACATAATATAAATTTGTAAATATGGTATAATATAGAGGGGGAAGAAAATGAGTAACGAATTAGATAACAATGTAAATGTTAAAGATGAGATTAAAACTATTACTAAAAATTTAGTTGAATCTCTTTCACAGATTTCAGCAGGTATTAACGAAGTTGCTATTGGAGTACAGCAGCTTGCAGAAAGAAATACTCAACTTCTTAAGGAAACAAATGAAGCAAATAAGAAAGCTAAGAATAGTGATGAAATTGTAGGAATCATACAAGATATATCAAAGCAGACAACTCTTTTAGGGTTAAATGCTTCAATTGAAGCAGCAAGAGCTGGTGACTCAGGTAAAGGATTTGCTGTAGTTGCACAAGAAATAAGAAAGCTTTCTAATACATCAAAAGAATCTATCAATAAGATTGATACAATTATAAAGTATATTTCAAATTCTATTTCAAGCATTGATGACAGCTTAAATAGTACTAATGAAATATCACAGAACCAATCAGCTGCACTTCAGCAGATAACAGCTTCTGTTGAGGAATTAAATTCAACAGCACACTTATTAGGTACAATTGCAGACAAGCTTTAGGTTTTTTAGGAGATAGACATATGGTTTGCATATATCATATGTCTCTTTTCTTTGAACAAATAAAAATTTACAATAAATTGCAATTAGTATTGTGTTTAATGAAGTATTAAAAAAGGAGGAGTTCTTATGAATAAAAAAGTAATTGCATCATTATTAGTTTCACTTTCAATAATAGGAGTATTACCGGGATCTGCAGATGCAGCATGGAAAAAAGACCAATACAATAATAATGTATGGGTAGAAGCAGGTGGAGTTAAAGAAGGGTGGAAGCTTATAGGAAACTTCTGGTATTATATAGGTGCAGATGGAGTACCTATAACTGGATGGCTGAAGGATGGAGAAGACTGGTACTATATGTGGTCTGATGGTACTATGGCATATAACACATGGATGACTAATGGCGGATTTTGGTATTACTTTGATGCAGATGGTAAGATGGTAACTGATTCAGTAAAGGTAGAAGATAAAGAATATGATTTTACTAAGACTGCAATTATAGTACAAAAGAACCCAATTGGAAACAATGATTATGTCAGCGTTACTCCACAAAGTATACAAGTACAGGATTCAATAGTTACAGAAACTGAAAATGTACAAGAAGCTGATATAGAAGCATCACAATCTGAAGAAAAATAAATATTAATAACATTGAGCAAAGTAGATTAGGTATAAACTTAATCTACTTTTTTTATAATATAGGTGTATAGAATTTAATAAGATAAATATATAAAATTAATTGTAAGAGGCTGTGATAGAATTGAAGATCATGACTTTTAATTTAAGATGTGATTTTCCTTTAGATATGAACAATCGATGGAAGGACAGAAGGCACATTGTTTATGATATAATGAATAAATATGAATGTGATATTATAGGAATTCAGGAAGCAACAGAATCTATGTATAATGATATTAAAAACAATGTTCCTCAATATAATATTCTTGGAATTCCAAGAAGCAGAAAGTTCTTTGCAGAAAGAAATGATTTATTGGTAGAACGAAAAAGTAATATACTGCAGTCAAAAACTTTCTGGTTATCTGAAACTCCTGATATCGTTGGAAGTTCCAAGTGGTTTTCAGTATTCCCGCGCATATGTACAACAGCTGTTATTGAAATAAATAAAGGAGAAAAAATCCGTGTGTGTAATTCACATTTAGACTGTTTCACATCAAAGGCAAGGGAATATGAGTTGAAGCGCTTGATGGAATTAGTAGAGGAAGAACAGAAAAAAGAGGATCTGCCCATAATAGTCATGGGAGATTTCAATTCAAAGCCTGAAAGCAGACTCATAAAAAATCTAACTGAAGGAGTTTATGGCAGTAAAAAGATGAGTGCAGTACAGGAATATGATAAAAGACTCTATATGAGTTCTACAATGAGTATGTTTAAGGGTAAAGAAAAAGGTATACATATAGACTATATTTTTGTTTCTGAAGAATTCAAAGTAAATAATGTAGAAATAGTAAGATATAATGAAAATGGAAGATATCCATCGGACCATTATCCACTTATGGCGGAAATAGAGTTAATTTAAATACTGGAATGAATAATCTGAGGATTCTATAATTGAAAAAGAACAATTGAGGATATATATTTTCAATTGTTCTTTTTGATTATTAATATATAAACACTTATAATTAAAGATTACTGCACTAATAATAAGGATGTGATTTATTGTCAAGGTTAGAATACATGTTATATTTCTTATATATATGTATAGCTATAGTTGTAGGAGCTACAGGAGCTTATTATGTAGTTACTATTGAAGATATTAATATTGCTGCACTAGCAGGCAGAAGCAATGATAAAATACAAGAGGAAGAAAAACTTAAAAAACACGGACAGGTTGTCAGTGTAGATTCCAATTTATGCATAAGGGAAGATGCAGACATCAATAGTGAAGTAAACTATGTACTCTATGAGGGAATGACATTTGATATATTGGATAAGAAAGATGAATGGTATTATATACAATATGATCATGGAATAAATGGATATGTAAATGAGAATTATGTAGAAGAATATGATGATGTACCTCCAAATAAGACATATGAGGAAATAGAAGAAAATGTAGTAGGAGAAATTTTAAAGAAAGCACCAAAGCCTATAAGTGTAGAACTTACAGCATACTGCAA